>JALYMB010000260.1 GCA_030773935.1 Actinomycetota bacterium
ATTGCATGGTGCCTGGCAGGATAACGCCAATCCTCGAAATCGGCCATCCCCGGTCGCCCGTATGATGCGGGCATGGACCGATACGACCTGGTGATCATTGGCGCCGGCGCCGGCGGTGAAGCGGCAGCGCACTACGCGGCCGGGCACGGCGCCCGGGTCGCAATCATCGACAAGGACCTCTTTGGCGGGGGATGCGCGTTCTGGCAGTGCATGCCATCCAAGGCACTCTTGCACGCCGCGAGCATCCACCGCTGCGGACTCGATTACGCGTGGCCCAAGGCTTCGGCGTTTCGCGACTACATGATCAATCGGGAGGGGATCGACTACCCCGACGACTCAGGGCACGTCCGCGCACTGGAGGCGTCCGGGGCGACCGTCATCCGCGGCCTCGCCCGCTTCAACGGCCCGGGGCGAGTCGAGGTGCGCCGCGACGGCACGGAGCCGCTGGAGCTGGCGGCTGACAACGTCATCGTTGCGGTCGGGTCGCAGTCCCGGATCCCTTCGCTCCCCGGGCTCGACAAGCTCCAGTACTGGACCAATCGCCAGGGCACCGCGACGCGCGAGCTCCCTGATGGGATGGTCATCCTGGGAGGCGGGCCATCCGGCGTTGAGCTCTCACAGGTCTACGCGCGCTACGGCGTATCGGTCACGATCGTGCACCCGCGGGATCGGATCCACGACCGCGAGCATCCACTGAGCTCCAAGTACCTCGCCGCAGGACTGACACGCGACGGGGTAATGATCAAGACCGGGGTGCGCGCGGTCGGCGTTCGGCCGGGGGCCGGAGGAAACGGACGCCACGTTGTCGATATCTCGGACGGCTCGACCGCGGAGGGGGAGGCGATCCTGCTCACCATCGGCCGCGACATCCCGCTCGACGATCTGAACCTGACGGCAATCGGCGTGGAGCCCAAGGATGGTCGTGTGGCTTCGGATGACCATCTGCGCATCGCCCCCAACGTGTACGTGGTCGGCGACGTGGCAGGACCCGAGCTCCATACCCACACCGCTCACTATCAGGGCGAGGCGGCGGCGATGCTCGTCCTGGGCAACGACGTCACGCCGGACATGTCCACGATTCCGCGTGCGACCTATACCGATCCCGAGACGGCCTCGGTGGGCCTGATGGTGGATCAGGCTGCCGAGCGCGGGATCGACGCCACGGAGTTCACGGGCGACATCGGGGCGAGTGCCAAGGGGTACGTAGCAGAGGCTTCCGGCCACGTCACGATCGTCGTGGATCGCGGGAGGCGGGTCCTTGTCGGCGCCTTCATGGCCGGACCAGCTGTCAGCGAGGCGATCCACGAGGCGGTGCTGGCGGTGAAGACCAAGATCTCGATCGACGTGCTGGCCGACACGATCCACGCCTTCCCCACCGTCGCGCGGGTCTTCGGCGCCGTCTGCATGCAGGCCTCACGCGAACTCGCCTCTGCCGGATAGCGCGCCGTGACCGATCAGTCAGGCGCGAATGCGGGGCGCGCCGCGCGAAACCGGGCGGCGCTGCGCATGGTCGTCCTCTTCGGCGTCGTCAGCCTCTTCGCCGACGTGGTCTACGAAGGGGGCCGCAGCATCACCGGGCCATATTTGGCGCTGCTCGGCGCTAGTGCCACGGCGGTCGGCTTCGTCGCAGGCGGTGGCGAGCTGCTGGGCTACTCGCTGCGCCTGGTCTCCGGCAGGCTGGCCGACGCCACTCGGGCCTACTGGCCGATCACCATCGCGGGCTACGCCGTCCAGATGGCCGCGGTGCCGGCTCTGGCCCTCGTCGGCTCGTGGGAGGCCGCTGCGGTGCTCATCGTTCTGGAGCGGGTGGGCAAGGCGATGCGCAACCCCCCGCGCGACGCGATGCTGGCGGTGGCCAGCAAGGAGATCGGACGAGGGTGGGCCTTTGGCCTCCACGAGGCGCTCGACCAGATCGGCGCCCTGGTCGGTCCATTGCTGGCGGCCGGGGTGCTGGCCCTCCGCGGCGACTACCCCTTGGCGTTCGGGATCCTGGCGATCCCGGCCGTCATCACGCTCGGCACCCTGGCAATCACCCGGTTCACGTACCCGACCCCGGCCGGTGCCTCGGCCCGGAAGGTCGACGCCCGGGCCGAAGGGCTGCCAGGGGCCTTCTGGGTGTACATCAGCGGAGCGGCCCTCGTGGCCGCCGGCTTTGCGGACTTCTCGCTGATGGCCTTTCATTTCCAGCGCGCCGGCACGGTCAGCAG
>JALYMB010000261.1 GCA_030773935.1 Actinomycetota bacterium
TCCATGAGCCCGCGAAGGACTACGTGGCCAAGAAACGAGCAGAGGGCAAGAGCAAGACCGAGGCGATCCGATGCTTGAAGAGACAGCTCTCGAGAGTGGTGTTCACGACGCTCAAGACGACAACCCGACCCGCCGACGGCTTGACCGCCGTGGCGGCTTGACATAGGAGCAACGCGTGCAGGAGTTGACGCGCATGTGGTGGACCCGTCCCGGGCTCGAGGTCCGGGGCGGACGCCTCACGATCGCCGGCCGGGACGCCGAGGAGGTCGCCCGCGCCCACGGCACGCCTCTGTACGTGCACGATCTCGTTCGCGTGGAGGAGCAGGCGGTGGCGCTGCGCGACGCGCTCGCCGGCGCCGGCCTCCGCGGCGTCGTTCGTCTGGCCCTGAAGGCCCAGCGTGAGCCGTCCTTGCTGGCCTTCCTCCGGGACCGCGCGCCGTGGGTCGGCATGGATGTCTGCTCCCCAGGGGAGGTGCGCTGGGCGATGGAGCACGGCTGGGCTCCGGCCGAGATCAGCTACACCGGGACGAACCTGAGCGAGCGCGATCTGGACGCGATCTCCGGTGCCGGAGTGCATCTGAACGTGGATCTGCTCACGCAGCTGGATCGTGTGGGACGGCGGGCACCCGGGAGCGCGGTGGGCATCCGCGTGAACCCCAGGATCGGGGCGACGGCCACGGGACGAGAGAGCCTGTACGCCGGCGAACGCCCGACGAAGTTCGGCATCCTGCCCGAGCAGCTGGGCGAGGCGACGGCGATCGCCACGCGTCACGGCCTCACGATCGACGCCGTGCACGTCCACGTCGGTGACGGCTACCTCACCGAGGGGCTGCCCGTGTTCTCCGAGACGATCCGGCGCGTGGCCGGGATGGTTCGACATCTCCGCGACGCCGGTCATCCGGTGGGCGAGGTCAACACGGGTGGCGGGTTGGGGGTCCCGGATGCACCGGATGACCGGCCTCTGGACGTTGCACAGTGGGCCGGGGTTCTGGCCGCCGAGCTCGGATCTCTCGACGTCACCGTGGGGACCGAGCCCGGCGACTTCCTGGTGAAGGAGTGCGCGGTGCACCTGGCGGAGGTCGTGACGGTGGAGGAGCGCGACGGCGTGACCTTCGTGGGTCTGGACACGGGTTGGAGCGTCATGGGCGAGCGCTTCGTGTACGACTCCGTGTTGCCGCTGGTGCTCTGCCGCGCGGCCGACGGCATGCCCGCCGGCCCGGTCACCGTCAGCGGGAACATCAACGAGGGCGACGACCTGTTCGGCGAGGACGTGCCGATGCCGGCGGTCCGTGAGGGCGACGTGATGGCGGCCCTGGGCGTCGGCAGCTACAACGCGTCCATGACCAGCGTGCACTGCCTGCGGGAGCCCGCCGGTGCCGTCTTCTTCACGGACCGGGTGTGAGCGTGGATCTCCCGGTCGCCGAGCGCTGGTTCCGGCAGTCCGATGCGGGCGGCGGCGTGACGCTGCTCGTCGAGCAGCACATCGACGAACTCCTGGAGTCCAACGTGTGGCACGTGCCCGGGCGAGACCGGGACCTGTTGGTCGACGCCGCGAACGGGATCGGGACGCTGCGCCCGTTCGTGGATCCGCTGGCGTCGGAGCGACCCGTGGTCGCGGTGGCCACGCACGGGCATTTCGACCACACGGGCGGTCTGTACGAGTTCGACGACCGACGCTGCCATCCCGACGACGAGGCCGATGTCCGCGAACCGTTCCGGCTGCGGCTGCGGGGCGAGGACTTCGATGAGGACATCCGGGGCATGTTCGCGTACTACGGCTATCCGGTGCCGGAGCTGATCCTGCGGGCGCTTCCCGCTCCCGATTTCGACGTCGCGGCGTGGGTGACGCCGGGGGCGGAACCCACTGCGTTGGTGGTGGAGGGCGACCTGGTGGACCTCGGCGACCGCGTGTTCGAGGTGCTGCACACACCGGGCCACACGGCGGGCTCCATCAGCCTCTGGGAGCCGCCCACCGGGACGCTGTTCACCGGCGACGCGATCTACGTGGACGACAAGCTCAGCTGGGACGACCGCGAGGCGTTCCTCCGATCGCTCGAACGGATCCGGGAGCTCCCGGTCGAGGTGGTGCACGGCGGCCACGGCCGATCTTTCGGCCGGGACGAGCTGCACACCGCGATCGACCGGGAGCTGCGGACGGCCTGAACCGACGATCTCGTCGGTTCTCCGAGGCCTCGGTTGGCCGCAGGTCGCGGCGGCACCGGGAACCCGGACGGGTCGCTCTGCTGCGCGCCGGCGTGCGGGAGCCGGGGTAGGGCAGCAGAGCGACGATCAGCGGGCGGCGGGCCTCGTTCCATCCCATGGCCTCTCGTTCCACCCGCACCCCTCCCGTATCGGGGCCGGGCCCCCGTGAGCGCAGTGACCGAAGGTCGGTTCCGCGGAAACCGACGGTTACGCCGTCCGGGGTATCCTTCGGGCCTCATGGCCGCCTTCGACCAGCAGACGCCGATCACCGTGCGCGCCGGCCGGTTCGTGGATGTCGTGGCGGGGGAGGTCCGGCGAGCGCAGGTCGTCACCGTGCGGGGCGACCGCATCGAGTCGGTCGAGCCCGACCAGGGAGCCTATCCCGAAGGCCGTGTGATCGATCTGAGCGCGAAGACCGTGCTGCCGGGGTTGATGGACATGCACGCGCACCTGATCGGCCTGGGCGAGGGGACGGGCACCTACGCGGATCTGGTGATGCGCAGCGGCGCGCAGGAGGCCTTCACGGGTGTGGCGAACGCGCGCGCGACCGTCGAGGCAGGGTTCACCACGGTGCGCGACGTCGGGACCTTCCGGGCGTTCGTCGACGTGGCCCTCCGCGACGCCATCGAGGCCGGGGTCACGCCCGGTCCCCGCATGATGTGTGCCGGCTGCTATGTGACCTCCTCGACCGGCGGCGGTGACATCCCGGGGCTGGCGGTGGACGTGGACGCCGTGCTCCCCAAGGATCTGCGCTTCGGCGTCGTGAACTCCGCCGACGAGGTCCGGCGCGTGGTGCGCGAGATCCTTCACCGGGGGGCCGACATGATCAAGGTGATCGCGACCGGCGCCGTCCTCACCGAGGGGACCACACCGGGCGCTCCCGAGTTCACTCAGGAGCAGATCCACGCCGCGGTCGAGGAGGCCGCCCACTACGACGCGCACGTAGCGGCGCACGCGCACGGTGCGGCAGGGATCAAGAACGCGGTCCGCGCCGGCGTGCGCTCGATCGAGCACGGATCGCTGATGGACGACGAGGCCATCGACCTGATGGCCGGGCGCGGCACGTTCTTGGTCGCCGATATCTACGACGGGGATTGGATCGCGGAGACGGGACGGCGCGAGCACTGGTCGGAGAACTCCCTTCGGAAGAACGACGAGACCACGCAGGCGCAGCGCGATGGGTTCGAGAAGGCGGTGAAGGCCGGTGTGAAGATCGCCTACGGGACCGACTCGGGCGTGTACCCGCACGCGTTCGCCGGCCGCCAGATGGCGAAGATGGTCAAGCACGGCATGGCACCGATGCAGGCGATCCAGAGCGCCACCACCGTGTCCGCGGAGCTGCTGGGCTGGGAGGATCGCGTCGGTTCGGTCGAGGTCGGGAAGTTCGCCGACATGATCGCCGTGGACGCAGATCCCCTGGAGGACATCACCGAGCTCGAGCGCGTCACCTTCGTGATGAAGGGCGGTCAGGTCCTCAAGGGCTGAGCATCCCGGCCTCGAGCCGGGTCGAAGGGATGTGGGACGCATGACCACCCGGCTCGGGACCATGACCGCCGACGAGATCGTCGAGCTCGCCAAGCGCTACACCCTCTACGACTGGCAGGCCCAGTCGAAGGCGATGCCGATCGCCGTGGACCACGCCGAGGGCGTGTACTTCTACGGCACCGACGGCACGCGCTACCTCGACCTGAACTCCCAGCTGATGGGGGTGAACATCGGGCACGGCGACCGGCGGGTGATCGAGGCCATCACACGCCAGGGGGAAAAGCTCCCCTACGTCTCGCCGTTCATGGCCTTCGAAGGCCGGGCCGTCCTGGGCCGGAAGCTGGCGGAGCTCTTCCCCGGCGACATCTCCACGTCGTTCTTCACCCTCGGCGGGGCGGAGGCGAACGAGAACGCGATCAAGATCGCGAAGGCCTACACGGGGCGGCAGAAGATCCTCGCGCGCTACCGGAGTTACCACGGTTCCACCAGCGGCGCCATGCAGCTCACCGGCGATCCCCGCCGGTGGCCGAACGAGCCCGGCATCGGCGGGGTGGTGCACGTGCTGGATTCCTACCACGGGCCGGACCGCTACGTGGACGACGCGGAGACGGCGATCCGGTACCTCCAGGAGACGATCGAGCTCGAAGGTCCGGACACGATCGCCGCCTTCATCCTGGAGACGGTCGTGGGCACGAACGGGATCCTCATACCGCCGGACGGGTACCTGCGGGGCGTCCGCGACCTGTGCGACCGCTTCGGGATCCTCATGATCGCCGATGAGATCATGTGCGGCTTCGGCCGTACGGGCGAGTGGTTCGCGGTGGACCATTGGGACGTGGTGCCCGACCTGATCACGACGGCGAAGGGCCTGACGTCGTGCTACCTGCCGCTCGGCGCCGTGGGGATCCGGCCGCACATCGCCGACCACTTCACCGACAACGTGTTCTGGGGCGGGCTCACCTACAACTCCCATCCGATGTCGATCGCGGCGGCGATCGCGGTGATCGATGTGATGGAGTCCGACGACCTGGTCGGCAACGCACGGCGTATGGGCGAGGTCCTGCGTGCCCACCACGAACGGATGGCCGAGCGCCACCCGAGCGTCGGCCTGCATCGGAACATCGGCCTCTTCGGGGTCCTGGAGCTGGTGAAGAGCCGCGAGACCATGGAGCCGCTCTCGCCGTTCAACCAGACGAACGCCACCATGGGGCGCGTGAACCGCTTCCTGCTGGACAACGGCGTCTTCACGATGATCCGCTGGAACCACCTCATGACGAACCCGCCCCTGTGCATCACCGAGGAGCAGCTCGGCGAGGCGTTCGACGTGGTGGACAAGGCCCTGGAGATCGCCGACCAGGCGATGGAGGACTGAACCCCGATGGCGGCCGAGCGGGTCGGGTTCATCGGGCTCGGCATCATGGGCAAGCCGATGGCTCGGCACCTGCTCGACGCTGGGTTTCCGCTGACTGTGCACTCGCGGAGCCCAGGCCCGGTGGACGGGCTGGTCGAGGCCGGTGCTGCGCGGGCCGGCTCATCGTCGGACGTCGCCGCCTCGTCCGACGTCGTCATCACCATGCTGCCGGACACGCCGGATGTGGAGGACGTCCTGTTCGGACCCGAAGGTGTGGCGGCTGGCGCAGCGGCCGGCTCGCTCGTGATCGACATGAGCTCGATCGACCCCATCCCCACGCGGGCGTTCTCCGAACGGCTTGCCGCGCAGGGGGTCGACATGCTGGACGCGCCGGTGTCCGGCGGCGAACAGGGCGCGATCGACGGGGCGCTCTCGATCATGGTGGGCGGCCCCGTGGAGGCGTTCGCACGAGCCATGCCGCTTTTCGCAGTGATGGGCACGAACATCGTGCACGTCGGACCGGGCGGCGCGGGGCAGGTCACGAAGGCGTGCAACCAGCTCGTCGTGGCGGCCACGATCGAGGCCGTGGCCGAGGCACTCGCGCTGGCGGAGCACGCCGGCGTCGACGCCGCGAAGGTCCGCGAGGCACTGCTCGGTGGCTTCGCCGCCTCGAAGGTCCTCGA
>JALYMB010000262.1 GCA_030773935.1 Actinomycetota bacterium
CGGTTGTCTTCGAGCCCACCTACATGCTGCATCAGCGGCTGGCGGCGCTGACTTCAACGGCACTCGTCTCGCTCGGACTCGATGACCCGTTCACCATCACCGACCGCGCGATCGGCAAGGCGGCGGCCGCCGACCCCGACGTCGTGTTCGTCTGCTCGCCGAACAACCCGACCGGCAACGCCCAGCCGCCGGAGTCGACGCGCGCGCTCGCCGAGGCGGTCGACGCGCTCGTGATCGTCGACGAGGCGTACGTGGAGTTCGGCGGCGAGACGGCGCTGAAGCTCGTCGCCGATCACCCGAACGTCGTCGTGACGCGCACGCTGAGCAAGGCATTCGCGCTCGCCGGCGCGCGCATCGGCTACTGCCTGTCCGCGCCCGACGTCGTGCAGGACCTGCAGCGCGTCCGCCTGCCGTACCACGTGAGCGCGCTCACCCAGGCTGCCGGCATCACGGCGCTCCGCCATGCACCGGAGGCGCTCGCCATCGTCGACGCGATCCGCGCCCAACGCGACCGCATCGTCGGCGCCCTCGGCGCGCTGCAGGGCGTGAACGTCTACCCGTCCGACGCGAACTTCGTCCTGTTCACGCCCCCACCCGGCCGCGATGCCGCCGACGTGTGGCAGGCGCTGCTGGACCGTGGCGTCCTGATCCGCGACCTCACGACGGTGGTGCCCCGCGCGCTGCGCGTCACCGCCGGCACCGATGATGAGACATCGCAGTTCCTCGACGCCCTCACGGAGGCCCTCGCATGAGCCGCACCGCCAGCGTCACACGCACCACGAAGGAGACCGACGTCAAGGTGGAACTGAACCTGGACGGCGGCGCCACGAGCTCGAGCGACACCGGGCTGCCGTTCTTCGACCACATGCTCGCTCAGCTCGGCAAGCACGCCGGCTGGGACCTGGAGGTCACGTGCACGGGCGACCTCGAGGTCGACGGCCACCACACGGCCGAGGACGTGGGCCTCGCGCTGGGCCAGGCACTGGCGGACGCGCTCGGCGACAAGGCCGGCGTGCGCCGGTTCGCGTCGATCACCGTGCCGCTCGACGAGTCCGCCGTCGAGGTCGCCCTGGACCTGTCCGGCCGCACGTTCGTCGTGTACGAGGTCGATGTGCCGGCCGAGATGATCGGCACGTTCGACACGGGTCTGGTGGAGGACTTCGTGCGTGCGTTCGCGCAGGCCGCCGACCTCACGATCCACGTGCGGCTGAAGGCGGGCCGGTCGCCCCACCACGTGGTGGAGGCGGCGTTCAAGGGCATGGCGAAGGCGCTCGGCGACGCGTGCAGCCTCACGGGTCGTGGCGGCGGCGTCCCCAGTACGAAGGGCGTCCTGTGACGATCGCGATCCTCGACTACGGCATGGGCAATCTGCTCTCGGTCGAGCGCGCCCTGCGACACGTGGGCGCCGACGCGGAGATCACCGGCGAGCGGGCGCGCGCGCGCGAGGCCGATGCGCTGGTCGTGCCGGGCGTCGGGCGCTTCGGCGCGTGCATGCGCGGCCTCATGCAGCACGGGCTCGGCACGGCCGTGCGCGAGTTCGCCGCCGGCGGCCGGCCGGTCTTCGGCGTGTGCGTCGGCATGCAGATCCTGTTCGAGGGCAGCGAGGAGGACGGGGAGGCCGGGCTCGGCATCCTGCCGGGTGTGTGCCGCCGGCTCGGGGAGGACGGGCCCGGAGACGGGCCGCGTGACGTGAGGATCCCGCACATGGGGTGGAACGAGGTGACCTGGACCGGCGCCCATCCGTACGTCGCCGATCTGCCGGACGGCGAGCGCTTCTACTTCGTGCACTCGTACGCGCCGGACGTGGACGATCGCACGGTCGGCACGAGCGAGCACGGGCGCCGGTTCGCCGCGGTCGTCGGCCGCGACCACGTGTTCGGCACGCAGTTCCACCCGGAGAAGTCCGGCGACGCCGGGCTCCACATCTACGAGCGCTTCGCGAAAGGGGTGGCCGCCGCATGATCGTCATCCCCGCGATCGACCTGCGCGGCGGCCGAGCGGTGCGGTTGCTACGCGGCGATCCCCAAGCCGAGACCTCCTACTCCGAGGATCCCGTGGCCGTCGCCGAGCGGTTCCAGGCCGAGGGTGCGCGCCGCCTGCATGTCGTGGACCTCGACGCCGCGCTGGACCAGGGCGACAACCGTGAGGTCATCACCGCGATCTGCCATTCGGTCGCGATCCCCGTGCAGGTCGGCGGGGGGCTGCGCTCGCTCGAGGCGATCGGCCAGGTGCTCGAGGCGGGCGCGAGCCGCGCGATCCTCGGCACCGCGGCCGCCGCGGACCCCGCGTTCGTGGAGCGGGCCGTGGAGGAACACGCGGAGCACATCGTGGTGGGCGTGGACGTGCGGGCGGGCCACGTGATGGTGCGCGGCTGGACCGAGGAGGGGCCCCTGCTGGAGGACGCGCTCCCGGCGCTCGAGGACGCCGGCTCCCCGCGCTTCCTCGTCACGGCGATCGCACGTGACGGCACGCTCGAGGGCCCCGATCTCCGCCTGTACGAGCGCGTGCTCGGCGTCACCGACGTGCCGGTGATCGCGTCGGGAGGCGTGCGCGACGCGGACGACATCTGGGCCCTGCGCGACCTGGGCTGCGAGGCCGCCGTCACCGGCAAGGCGCTGTACGAGAAGACGCTGCGGCTCTCTCAGGTGATCCGGGGGTAGAGCGGATGCTGGCGAAGCGGCTGATCCCGTGCCTGGACGTCGACGGTGGGCGCGTCGTGAAGGGCACCCGCTTCGCCGACCTGCGCGACGCCGGCGACCCGGTGGAGCTCGCCGCGCGCTACGACCGCGAGGGCGCCGACGAGCTGGTCTTCCTCGACATCACCGCCACGGTCGAGGGCCGGGAGTCCACGCATGACGTGATCCGCCGGACCGCGGAGCAGGTCTTCATCCCGCTCACCGTCGGCGGCGGCGTCCGCACCCAGGACGACGTGCGCGCGCTGCTGAGAACCGGCGCGGACAAGGTGGCGATCAACACCGCCGCCGTGCGAGACCCCTCGTTGCTGGAGCGATGCGCCGAGCTGTTCGGAGCGCAGTGCATGGTCGTCGCGATGGACGCGAAGCGCCGTGCCGGCGGTGACGGCTGGGAGGTCTTCGTCGACGCCGGCCGTACGCGGGCGGGCCGCGACGCGGTCGAGTGGGCGGTGGAAGCCAGCACCGAGCGCGGTGCCGG
This sequence comes from Actinomycetota bacterium, assembly GCA_030773935.1. GTDB lineage: Bacteria > Actinomycetota > UBA4738 > UBA4738 > HRBIN12 > JALYMB01. The sequence goes on from JALYMB010000262.1 coordinate 3,172, forward strand.
CGAGATCCTGCTCACGAGCATGGACCGCGACGGGACCGGCGAGGGATTCGACCTTCGGCTGCTGGAGGCCGTCGCCCGCGAGACCACGGTGCCGCTGGTCGCGAGCGGCGGCGCCGGCACCGTCGAGCACTTCGCCGGGGCGCTCCGGCCCGGGCGCGCCGACGCGGTGCTGGCAGCCAGCCGGTTCCACTTCGAGGACCTGACGATCCGCGAGGTCAAGGAGCACCTCGCGGCCGAGCGGATCCCCGTGCGCCTGTGAACGCGAGGCCGGTGGACGTCGACGGGCTGCGGTTCGACGAACGCGGCCTGATCCCCGTGATCGTTCAGGATGCGGAGAACGGCGACGTGCTGATGCTCGCGTGGGTGAACCGGAACGCGCTCGATCGGACACTCGCCGAGGGGCGGATGGTGTTCTGGAGCCGATCGCGACAGGAGCTGTGGCGCAAGGGAGACACGAGCGGCCACGTGCAGCACCTGGTGGAACTCCGCGTGGACTGCGACGAGGACGTGCTGCTCGCGCGGGTGCACCAGGAAGGCGCGGCCTGCCACACCGGCGAGCGGAGCTGCTTCTTCCGTAGGCTGGGTGTCTGATGCTGAAGCTCGTGATCCCCAAGGGTTCCCTCGAGGAGCAGACGCTGCGCCTCCTGGAGGCGGCGGATCTGCGCGTGCGCCGCGGATCCAACCGCGACTACCACGGCACGATCGACGACGACCGGATCGAGCGTGTGAGCGTCCTTCGGCCGCAGGAGATCCCCACGTACGTGCAGGATGGCTTCTTCGACCTCGGCATCACCGGGCAGGACTGGGTCGCCGAGACCGGAGCCGACGTCCGGGTCCTCACGAGCCTGTCGTACGCGAGATCGGGCACCGGCCACGGAACGAAGATCGTCCTGGCCGTGCCGAACGAGCACCCCGCGGACAGCGCGAAGGAGATGCCGGCGGGATCGCGCATCAGCACGGAGTTCCTGCACATCACCGAGCGCTTCTTCGACGACCTCGGGATCGACGTGAAGGTCGTGTGGAGCTACGGGGCGACGGAGGCGAAGGTCCCGGAGATCGTCGATGCGATCGTCGACATCACCGAGACGGGCAGCACGCTGCGCGCGCACGGCATGAAGATCATCGAGAGGCTGCTCACCTCCGAGCCGGTGCTGGTCGCGAACCGGGCGTCGAGCGCCGATCCCGCCAGGCGCGCCGCGATGGACGACATCACCACGCTGTTGCTCGGGGCGCTGCGCGCCGAGGGCCGAGTGCTCATCAAGCTGAACGTCTCCGAGAACGCGCTCCGGGCCGTCCTTGCCGTGGTGCCTTCGATGAAGGCACCCACGGTCTCACCGCTGTCGGAGGGCGGCTACGCGATCGAGACGGTGGCCGACAAGCGCACGGTGAACCGGCTGATCCCGCAGCTGAAGGCCGCCGGCGCCACGGATCTCCTCGAGCTTCCCATCTCGAAGATCGTGCCGTGAACGCCGTGGGGACCGATTGACACGCCGTACCCAGGACTGGCAGGATGAGCTCGATGTTTGAATCTTCGTTCAATCACCGTAGCGACCGCCACCGTAGCGACCGCGCGCCGACCCACGTATCCACCCCCTAGGCGCCACGGGGTGCCCGCGCGAGCGGGATCCCCGAACGGGCGCCGACGACCTCCCGCACAGCGGGGGGTTCTTCATTTTCGGGTGCAACTCGAGCACAGGAGCCCAACGATGAATCAGACCGAGCAACGGATCCGGCGGGAGGCCGCCGACCTCCAGCGGCGCTGGGAGACCGACCCGCGCTGGCGGGGCGTGGAGCGGACCTACTCGGCCGAGGAGGTCGTGCGGCTGCAGGGCTCGCTCCGCGTGGAGCACAGCCTGGCCCGGCGCGGCGCCGAGCGCCTGTGGGAGTTGCTCGGCAGCGACGACTACACCGCCGCGCTGGGCGCCCTCACCGGCGGCCAGGCCGTGGAGATGGTCAAGGCGGGCCTGAAGGCGATCTACCTCTCCGGCTGGCAGGTGGCGGCCGACGCGAACCTCGCTGGGCAGACCTATCCCGATCGGTCGCTGTACCCGGCCGACTCCGTGCCGGCCGTCGTGAGACGCATCAACAACGCGTTGCAGCGGGCCGACCAGATCGCGTGGAGCGAGGGTCGCGAGGCCGACTTCCTGGCCCCGATCGTCGCCGACGCCGAGGCTGGCTTCGGCGGGGCGCTGAACGCCTTCGAGCTGATGAAGTCGATGATCGCCGCCGGCGCCGGCGGCGTGCACTTCGAGGACCAGCTCGCGAGCGAGAAGAAGTGCGGGCACCTCGGCGGGAAGGTGCTGGTGCCCACCGACGCCTTCGTGCGTACGCTGACCGCGGCACGCCTGGCCGCCGACGTGCTGGACGTGCCCACCGTGTTGGTGGCGCGCACCGACGCACTGAGCGCGACCCTGCTGACCAGCGACGTCGACGCCCGCGACCGGCGGTTCAGCACCGGCGAGCGCACGCTCGAGGGCTTCTCCGTCGTTCGGGGTGGCATGGAGGCGGCGATCGCACGGGCCGTCGCGTACGCGCCGTACAGCGACATACTGTGGTGCGAGACCGGCACCCCGGACCTGGAGGAGGCGCGCACGTTCGCCGAGGCCGTGCATGCCGTGATCCCGGGCAAGCTGCTGGCCTACAACTGCTCGCCCTCGTTCAACTGGCGGCGCCACCTGGACGACGCCACGATCGCGCGGTTCCAGAAGGAGCTCGCGGCCATGGGATACCGGTTCCAGTTCATCACCCTCGCCGGGTTCCATGCGTTGAACGCGAGCATGTTCGAGCTGGCGCGTGGGTTCTCCAACTCGGGCATGACCGCCTACGTGGAGCTGCAGGAGCGCGAGTTCGCCATGCAGGACGAGGGCTACACCGCCACCCGCCACCAGGCCGAGGTCGGCAACGGGTATTTCGACCGGGTGTCACAGGCGATCGCCGGTGGGAAGGCCAGCACGCTCGCGTTGAAGGGCTCCACCGAGGAGGAGCAGTTCCCGGCCGGCGGAGGGCCGGACTAGACCCGTCGCGCCTCCGGCCGGCACCCCCTTTCTGACCGCGCAGGGCTAGCATTGCCGCAGCCGGCACACGGAGGTGGCGTCATGCCCGGACGGTTGCAGGACCGAAAGGTCGTCGTGCTGCTCGACGAGGGATTCGAGGACCTGGAGTTCTGGGTCACCGTGATGCGTCTGCGCGAGGAGGGCGCGGCCGTGACGATCGCGGGAACCAAGCCGGGGACCGCCGTCCGCGGGAAGCATTCGCTCGAGGCCACGGCCGACGTGGACGTCGCGGCCGTGGATGTCGGAGACATCGACGCGGTCGTCGCGCCGGGCGGGTGGGCGCCCGACAAGCTCCGGCGGCACGAGAGCGTGACGGGTCTGGTCCGTCGGACGTACGAGGCCGGCAAGATCGTGGGCCTGATCTGCCACGCCGGCCTGGTGGGAATCTCCGCCGGGATCGTCGAGGGGCATCGCGCCACCGGCAGCCTCGGCATCAAGGACGACCTGGTGAACGCGGGGGCGACCTGGATCGATGAGCCGGCGTTCCGCGACGGGACGATCGTGTGGGGCCGCGTGGTGGACGACATCCCCGACTTCTGTCGCGAGCTGGTGGCCGCGATCGCGGAACCATGACCAGGACCTCGGCCGGTGCGGGGTCGCGCCCTTGAACGTGCTCGCCTCGTTGCCTGCGGGTGCCGAGCTCGTGGTGATCGGCGGCGGGGTCGTGGGCGCGGCGACGGCGTTCCACGCGGCCCGGGCCGGGCTCCGTCCGCTGATCGTGGAGGCTCGGCCGCAGCTCTGCACGCTCACCACCCCGGTCGCGGCCGGAGCGTTTCGCCTGCAGTTCGAGGATCGGGAGGAGCTGGAGCTCGTCCGGGAGTCCGCCGAGCTCTTCGCGCACTTCGCGGACGTGACGGGGCAGCGCACGTACGACCCCGGCGTTCGCGAACGGGGCTACCTCTGGCTGGCGACGTCCCAGGAGACCGCTGCCCGGCAGCGGGCTCTGGTCGAGCGGCTGCACGCCTGGGGCCAGACCGACGTGGAGGTGGTTGATGGAACCGCGGTGCGCGAACGATGGCCGTGGGTCGCGCCCGAGGTCCGCCAGGCGCGCTGGCGCGCGGCCGACGGCTTCCTCGATACGAAGGAGCTGACGTTCGGCCTCGCGGAGGGATCCGGCGCGCCGCTCCTGCTGAACCATCCGGTGACCGGGTTCAAGATCCGAGGCGGACGGTTGCGCGGCGTTCGGACGGTGGCCGGTACGATCCGGACCGACGCCGCGGTCATCGCCACCGGGCCCCTGTCGGGACCGCTGGGCGGGCTCGCGGGGCTCACCCTGCCGCTGGTCACGGTGACGAGGCAGAAGCTGATCCTGCCGGAGGTGCCGGAGGTGCCTGCCGACGGCCCCATGACGATCGACGAGGAGACGGGTGCGCACTGGCGGCCGGCGTACGACCGCGGCGCGTGGCTGCTGCACACGGACCCGGCAACTGAGCCGAGCGAGCCAACGATGGACGTGCCGACCGATCACCGCTTCGCCTTCCGGCTGATGGACCCGGCCTCTCCGGTGAGCGTGGCGCGAGTGGTCCCGTTCTGGCGCGAGGTCTGGGAACGCGGCTCGCGCCACTGGATGCTGCAGGCCGGGCAGTACACGGTGACGCCGGATCACCGTCCGCTGATCGGCGCCACGGCGGTGGAGGGCCTGTACGTGAACACCGGCTACAGCGGCCACGGCATCATGCTGTCGCCCGCCGGGAGCCGGCTGCTCGTCGAGGCCGTGGCGTCGGGCGGGTCGGGGGGGG
>JALYMB010000263.1 GCA_030773935.1 Actinomycetota bacterium
GTCCAGGGTGGCGGCCGCGTGCGCGAGCTGCTCGGGCGTGAACGCCCCTTCCTTCAGGGAGAAGCAGGAGCGCACGTCGAGATGGACGAAGGAGGCGTCCACGTCCCCGCCTACCGGTCCGGCCAGACTGGAAGATCCTCGGACACCCCGGGGAGAGTCTGCATCGCTCCCGTCCGGGGTAGGGGGCGATGCGGATGCCGCGAGCCGACGAACCCACCCGTTCCGCCGCCGATTTCTTCCCGGCGACGGTGACCCTTCGCACGCTGGCTGAGGCCGCGAAGGGGTGCCGCGGGTGCGACCTGTACCGGAACGCGACCCAGACCGTCTTCGGCGAGGGCGAGCCCGGTGCGGAGATCGTGCTGGTCGGCGAGCAGCCCGGCGACCGCGAGGACCGGCAGGGCCGCCCGTTCGTGGGACCTGCGGGGCGGCTGCTGGACGAGTCGCTCGCCGAGGCCGGGATCGAGCGCGCCGATGTGTACCTGACGAACGTGGTGAAGCACTTCAAGTTCGAACAACGCGGGAAGCGGCGGATCCACCGCAAGCCCGACCTGCACGAGCAGGCAGCGTGCACACCATGGCTCGAGGCGGAGCTCGCGCAGATCCGTCCCACCGCGCTGGTGCTGCTCGGCGCCACCGCCGCACAGGCGCTGCTGGGCAGGGACTTCCGGGTGACGAAGAACCGCGGCACCTGGGTGCAGGTGCCGTACGCGCCACTGGTGACCGCGACCGTGCATCCGTCGTCGATCCTGCGGGCGCCCGACGACGCGCGCGACGCCGAGCGGGCGTTGTTCGTCCGGGACCTCTCGAAGGTCTCGGCCGAGCTCGAGCGCCTTCGCAGCTCCGCCTAGTCCCACAGTCGCTCCATGTGCCAGGCGTCCTTCGACCGGTCGTGATACAGGTCCCAGACCGCGCCGCCGCGGGCCTCCACGCGCCAGTACTCCCGGTCCCGGCCGTCGGCCCACCACCGCCCCTCGATCCGCCACCGGCCGATCACGTCGAGCACCTCGTACCGCCGGCCGCGCCACTCGAACACCGACGGCATCCCGGCGTCGCGTTCGACCCGGATCTGCTCGTCGTCGAACCGCTTCGTCATGGTGGCCGCCTCGTCGGACTCGAACATGTGTTCGAGCGGGAGGAGAATGTACGCCCGGCCCGTGAGATCCGTCAAGACCGACGTGCGAGGCCGGTCAGCTGCCTCGGCGGGGTGCAGTCGAACGGGCGCAAAACCTCCTTCGAACGTGACCTTCGTCACAGAATCCGGCCGGTTCGCGAGATAGAGTCGAACGTATGTTCGATATGACGAGCCTCTTCCTGTGAGCGAGTTGCGATCGGCCATCGATGGCTTCCGAGCCGAGGCGTTGCCCCAGCTTCCCGACGCTCGCGTCGAGGAGAATTTCGCCGAGCTGCAGCGGGCCGCGGAGCTCCTGGACGCGGAGCGACTGCGGCACCTTGCGGAGATCGACCGGCGGCGCCTGTACGAACGCGACGGTTATCTGTCCGCGGCATCGTGGCTCGCGGCCTCGCACAAGGTGGCGTGGGGGCATCGCTCGCGAGCAGGTACGGGTGGCACGCGCGTTCGAGGACATGCCGCAGACTCGTCTAGCACTGGAGGTGGGCGACATCTCCATGTCGGCGGTGCGCCTGCTCGCGACGGCACGCGACGCCGATCCCGACACGTTCGGACGCGCAGAGGCACAGCTCGTAGAGGCCGCCCGCCTCCACTCGGTGGCCGATCTCCAGCGTGTCGTGGCCTACTGGCGCGAACGGGTCGAGCAGGAGCGCATGTCCGAGGGGCGGGAGGACGACCTGCGCGCACGTCGGCGGCTGCACGCCTCGGTTTCGCTGGGTGGCATGGTTCGTGTCGACGGTGATCTCGATCCCGAATCCGGGGAGACGCTGCTGACGGCGCTCCGAGCGGTGCTCGATACCGACGCGCGGTCACGAGGCCGCGACGACGACCGGACGCCGGCGCAGCGACGGGCCGACGCGCTCGGAGAGATCTGCCGGCAGTGGCTGGACGACGGCGGGCGACCCGTCGTTGCGGGCGAACGGCCTCATCTCACGATCACCGTCGACGCCGAATCGTTGCAGGGCGACGCGGTGGGTGCGAGCGAGCTGGATCACACCGGGCCGGTGCGATCCGACATCGTGCGGCGCCTGGCGTGCGACGCCTCGGTCATGCGGGTGGTGA
>JALYMB010000264.1 GCA_030773935.1 Actinomycetota bacterium
CCCTCACCGAGGATCTCGCACTCCCCGGCCCCTTCTGGGAGGCCTTCACCCGTCGCGCGGCCGGCGCCCCGTTCCTGGAGCCGGTGCGCGCCCAGAAGCTGGTGTCGCGGATCCCGCCGACGGGCACGTCCGACCTGCTCACGCCCTCGCAGGCATCCTTTCCGCTCGACTACGTGGACGCGATCCGTCAGGAGCGGCGCCGGATCGACGCCCTGCGGTCGGTGCTGCCCGGTGACGCCGAGCTTGCCGACGAGCTGTCGCAGGATCTGCTCTACGCCGAGGCGGGCACCTACGTGGCCGACCCCGATGCCGGCCGCCGATGGACCGACGCCGTCCATGCCCGCACCGAGGCCGTCTTCGCCCGCGCTGCCCCGGCACCGGATCAGGCGTTCACGCTCGCCTCGGGCGACACGACGATCCCGTTGCTGATCCCCGGCAGCGAGGGTCCGCCGATGACGGTGCGGATCGAACTGCAGTCCTCGCAGTTGCGGTTCCCCGACGGCGCGGTTCAGGAGACCACGATCGGCAGCGAGGACCGGTCCGTGGTGTTCCACGTGCAGGCGACGGGGGCCGGTCAGGTCCCGGTACGGGTCCTCGTTCGCGCGCCGAACGGCCGGGTCCTCAGCGAGAGCACGCTCGTCGTGCGCTCGACCGCGTTCAACCGCATCGCGCTCGCCATCACCGTGGCGGCGGCCCTCGGGTTGGTGGCGCTCTGGGTGAGGAGGCTGGTCGCACGTCGACGGACGACCTGACCCCGGAGCCCGGCGTGTTGCCCGAGACGGACGATTCGCGCGAGGCGTTCGTTCGCAACACGGCACTGATGTCGGCCGGCACGGCGCTGTCGCGGATCACCGGGTTCCTGCGTCTGAGCGTGGCGGCATGGGCGCTGGGCAACCTCGGGGTGGCGAACGCGTACAACCGCGCGAACACGACGCCCAACGTCATCTACGAGCTGGCGCTCGGCGGCATCCTCACCTCGGTCTTCGTGCCCGTGTTCGTGGAATGGCTGCACACGCGCGGGCGCGAGGAGGCGTGGGACGTCGCCCGCCGAGTGCTCACGCTCGCCCTGGTGGTGCTCGGCGTGATCGCGGTGCTGGGCGCCCTGCTCGCCCCGCAGATCATGCGCCTGTACTTCTCCCGGACCCCCCACGCCGAGCAGGGCATCGCGCTCGGCACGTTCTTCCTGCGTTGGTTCATGCCCCAGGTCGTCTTCTACGGCATCGGCGCGGTGGCGGGCGGCCTGCTGAACGCGCACCGGAGGTTCGCCGCACCGATGTTCGCGCCCATCCTCAACAACCTGTCGGTGATCGCCACGATGATCGTGTTCGCGACCGTGCAGCACGGCGACCCCAGGATCGCGTCTCTCACGCTGGCGCAGAAGATGGTCCTGGGGGCCGGTACTACGGCCGGCGTCGCCGCCATGACCCTTGCACTGTGGCCGTCGCTTCGATCGGTCGGGTTCCGGTGGCACCTTCGGTTCGACTGGGGCCACGAGGCGGTGCGCCGCCTGGCGCGCCTGGCGTCGTGGGTGGTCGTGTACGTCGTGGCGAACCAGGTGGCGTTCCTCGTGGTGCTCGTCCTGTCGGGACGGGAGCAGGGGTGGTTCACCGTGTACTCCTACGCCTTCATCCTCTTCTCGCTGCCGCACGCGATCTTCACGGTCTCCATCTTCACGGCGCTCCTGCCACGCATGTCCGCGGCGTGGGCCACGGGCAAGCCGGGCGAGGTGCGCTCACTTCTGTCCCGCGGGATCCGCGACATGTCGGTGATCGTGGTGCCGGCCTCGCTCGGCTACCTGGCGATCGCACACCCCATCACGAGGGCCATCCTCCGCCACGGCGAGTTCACCAGCGCCGACGCCGAGCTGACGGCGCGCGTGCTGCAGGCCTTCGCCCTCGGCCTGCCCTTCTTCTCCGGCTTCCAGCTGCTGACGCGAACCTTCTACGCGATGCAGGACTCGCGCACACCGGCGCTCGTGAACGTGGCGGCCGCCGGCGTGAACATCGCCGCGAACCTGTTCTTCCTCGAGGTGGCGGGCTTCGGTGTCGTGGGTCTGGCGCTCGGCCACGCAATGTCGTACCTGTTCTCCGCCACCGTGTGCATGCTGCTCCTGCGGCGGCGGCTCGGCGGGCTGGACGGTGAGGCGATCGCGCGCGCGCTCGCGCGCATCGTGCCCGCCGCGGGGCTCTCGGCGCTCGCGGCGTTCGCCGCCTCGGAGCTGCTGGGGCGGTTGGTCGGGACCGCGA
>JALYMB010000265.1 GCA_030773935.1 Actinomycetota bacterium
ACCCGGAGTTCGCGCTCAAGCCCGATCCCTGGATCTCCGGAAAGATGCAGGAGCCGGTGCGGAAGGTTGCCGGACCGGACGGACTGGCCGTCGCCGGCAGCCAGCCCCAGCCGACGCCGTGGCAGGACCCCGAGGTGCAGTGGAAGCCCCGCCAGATCGCGCTCACCTTCGCGAAGGCGGCGGGCGCCGGCCTGCGAGACGACGCCGAGCAGGTCTACGGCGACTTCGAGGCGCTGGAGGTCACCCGCGAGTGGGCCTCCCGCGACATCGCCCCCGAACGTCTGGACGCCGACATCAAGCGTGCTCTGACGAAGGCCGCCGCGCACCGCCCCGTCTCCGACCGGGAGGCATTGGCGCTGTTCGGCGCGGAGGGACAGGCGCTCGAGGCACTCACCGACGTCGCCGACGATCTGCGCGCCGAGGCGGTCGGCGACGAGATCACGTACGTGATCAACCGCAACATCAACTTCACGAACGTCTGCTACGTGGGGTGCCGGTTCTGCGCGTTCGCGCAGCGGGAGCAGGATCCGGAGTCCTACACGCTCACCCTCACAGAGGTGGCCGACCGCGCCGAGCAGGCCTGGTCGCAGGGCGCCACCGAGGTGTGCATGCAGGGCGGCATCCATCCCGACCTGCCGGGCTCCTTCTACTTCGACCTCCTGGACGCGGTGAAGGCCCGGGTACCGGACATCCACATCCATGCGTTCAGCCCCATGGAGGTCCTGAACGGCGCCACCAAGCTCGACGTCTCCTTCGCCGAGTTCCTGGCCGAGGCGAAGGCGCACGGCCTGGGTTCGATCCCTGGCACCGCCGCCGAGATCCTCGACGACGACGTTCGCTGGGTGCTGACCAAGGGGAAGCTTCCCGCCGACACGTGGGAGGACATCGTCCGGACGGCTCACGGGCTGGGCATCCCATCCAGCTCGACGATCATGTACGGCCACGTGGACGCGCCGCCGCATTGGGTCGCTCACATCCGGCGGCTGGCGCGCATCCAGGCCGATACCGGCGGCTTCACGGAGTTCGTGCCCCTGTCGTTCGTCCACCAGAACGCTCCGATCTACCTCGCAGGCAAGGCGAGGCCGGGCGCCACCTTCGAAGAGGACCTGCGCATGCATGCGGTGGCGCGGATCCTGCTGGACGAGGTTATCCACAACATCCAGGTCTCCTGGGTAAAACTCGGTGTCCAGGCATCGCAGAGGATCTTGCAGGCGGGCGCGAACGACTTCGGTGGCACGTTGATGGAGGAGACGATCAGCCGGATGGCCGGGGCCGAGTGGGGGATACGCATGGAACCGGAACACTTCGACGACGCGATCCGTGCGATCGGTCGCACGCCCTCGATCCGCACCACGACGTACGAACGCGCACCGATACGGGTGGTTCGCACCGCCTGACAGGGCTGTTCCGTCAACCACATTGACCGAACAGGTCAACCCGATTGACGACACGATTTCTCACCGGATCCCCTTGCACATGGCGTTCAAGCTCGACACGATGGTCGTGATGGTGCATCGAGGGCTCGAGAAAACATCGCGGTTGCCCCTTGTCAACCGGGGGTTCTTTCCTTCAGAATCACACCCGTGTGATTCGGGGGGGAGATTGACGTGCACCACTACATCCCTTGGCAAGAACGAGCGCGATGTCGCGAATACGACCCTGAGACGTTCTTCCCCGAGAAGGGAGGTTCATCGAGGGAGGCCAAGCGGATCTGCTCCGAGTGTCCCGTTCGCATCGAATGCCTCAACTACGCCCTCCGTCGCGATGAGCGGTACGGGGTGTGGGGCGGGATGAGCGAACGGGAACGTCGACGCCTCAAGCGGATGGCGTCCTAGATCTATCGAAGGGAGGGGAAGCATGGCAGCTGCCAGGAAGACGGCGAGGAAGAAGACCGCGGCGCGCAAGCGTCCGGCGGCCAAGAGGAGCGCGGCCGGGAAGAAGGCCGCCGCGACTCGGAAGCGAAAGACCGTGAAGCGGTCCACAGCCGGGAAGAAGGCCGCCGCGACGAGGAAGCGGACGACCGCAAAGCGGTCCGCAGCCGGGAAGAAGGCCGCCGCAACGCGCAAGCGGACCGGAGGCAAGAAGACTGCGGCACGCAAGAAGACCGCGGCGCGCAAGCGTCCGGCAGCCAAGAGGAGCGCGGCCGGAAAGAAGGCCGCGGCAACTCGGAAGCGGAAGACCGCGAAGCGGTCCACCGCGGGGAAGAAGGCCGCCGCGACGAGGAAGCGGAAGACCGCTCGCAAGAAGAGCACGGCGAAGCGTCGCTGACCCTCGCCGTACCGATCGTGAAGGGGGGCTGCCGGCCCCCCTTCCGTCGTTCCTGAGGAGGCCCGTGCTAGGCTCCGCGCCGCGCGGCTGACGCGCGCACCCCTATGTCTCAAGCCACTCCGACCGACTCCGCTCTCCGCACGCCCACGGTTCTCGTCGTGCTCGTCACGCACGATGCCGAGGGCTGGCTCCGCGACTGCCTGCAGGCGCTGGCTGCACAGACCTACCCAAGGCTCGGTGTCCTCGCCGTCGACAATGCATCCACGGATGGATCCCGCGGGATCCTGGAGCAGTCGCTGGGCTCGGGCCGCGTCCTGTATCTGGAGGACAACCGCGGTGTCGCCGGCGCGGTGCAGGCTGCGCTCGCGCAGGTGCCGGCAGCCAAGGAGGCCGACTACCTGTTGATCACCCACGACGACACCGCGATGGATCCCGACTGCGTGACACGTCTTGTCGAGGCCGCGATCGGGATCAAGGGGGTCGAGCACGTCGGTGTCGTCGGCCCGAAGGTCGTCGACTGGAATGAGCCCCGGCTGCTCCGAGAGGTCGGCCGTTCCACCGACCGGTTCGGCCATCCGTATACGCCGCTTCAGGCGGGTGAGATCGACCAGGGCCAGTTCGATCGCGTCCTGGAAGTGATGTACGTGTCGTCGTGCGCCATGCTGGTCTCGCGCGAGTGTCTGGAGCGCACAGGGGTTCCGGACGAGCGCTTCACCTCCCATCACGAGGACCTCGACTTCTGCTGGCGGGCCCGACTCGCCGGCTTCCGCGTCCTGATGACGCCCCTGGGTCGCGCCAGACACATGGCGGCCTCCACTCACGGCGAGCGACCGTCCGATCAACCGCAACGGACGAGCCGTTACTACGGTGAACGAGCCGCGCTCGCCTCCATGTTGAAGAACTACGGCGTCGTTTCGCTCGCCGTGATGCTGCCGCTCTACGCCGTCGTGGGGCTCACGCGCCTGGTGGGGCTGGCCCTCGCTCGCCGCTTCGACGACGGGTGGGACCTGCTGTCCGCCTGGGGCTGGAACGTGGCACACCTGCTGGGGACCGTCCGTCGGCGGGTTCGCGCGCAATCGGTCCGCAGCGTGAAGGACCGCTCCATCCGCCGGTTCATGGAGTCCTCCGCGTTCCGTCTGCCGCGCTGGTTCGAGGCAGCGGGCGAGATCCTCGCCGAGCAGCGCGAGCTCGACCGCGAAGACGAAGGCCGGGCACCTCGCGTCCGGCTGCGGCATCACACCGTTTCGCTCGCCCGTGCGCACCCCGCCTTCCTGGCCTCGGTCGTGGCGTTGGTCGTCGGCGGGGTCGCGTACCGCGAGATGTTCGGCCCGGCCACGATCGGCGGGGCGGTCGTGGCTTCGTTCCCGGTGAGTCCCGCAGGACTGTTCAGCGAGCTCGTGTCCGGCTTCCGCACCACGGGCCTCGGAGGCGCCGACGCAGGGAGTCCGGCATTGGCGGCGATCGGCAGCCTCAGCTCCCTGCTGTTCGGCAGCACGCGACTGGCGCAGAAGGTCCTGCTCGGTGGTCTGCCGGTCCTCGCCGGCCTCACGACGTATCGGGCGGTGGCGCGTCAGACGGCGGATCGGCTGGCCGGCGCGATCGCCGGCATCGCCTACGCACTGTCGGGCACCGTCCTCTGGGCGTTCTCCGACGGCCGGATCGACGTCCTGGTGGCGCTCGCTGCCCTGCCCGCCCTCGCCGACCGACTGGAGTCGGC
>JALYMB010000266.1 GCA_030773935.1 Actinomycetota bacterium
CACCTCTCCGTCCCCCACGGGCTCGTCGAGTCCCACTGCGACGAACACGCCCCCGCCCGCCGTGGAGACACCGGCCCCGAACGCCCCCAAGGACACCTCCGTGGCGGTCTTCAACGGGACCGACACCACGGGACTCGCCGGCATCGTGGCTGATGAACTCACCACCGACGGCTACAAGCTGGGTCAGACGCCCGGCGACGTCCCCTCGAAGCCGGTGGACAAGACGGTGGTGTACTTCGTGGGCGGTGCCGATGCCGCCCAGAACGAGTCGGACGCCACGGCGCTCGCAGAGAAGCATTTCAAGGGGGCGAAGATCAAGGAGCTCTCCTCGGATCTGGGTGTCACCGTCGACAAGGGCGTGCAGGTCGTCGTCGTGGTCGGTCTGAACGACGTCTCCAGCAGCGGCTGACCCGCCGGCGGCGTTCCGCGAGCGAGCGGCTCGCGCGGGCGTGCTGCTGGACTTCGACGGCTCACTTGCACCGATCGTGGCGCACCCCGATCTCGCCGTTCCCGAGCCCGGTGCCCGAGAGGCGCTGGCGGCGCTGGTCGGGCGGTACGCGGTGGTGGCGGTCGTGACCGGGCGGCGTGCCGAGGAGGTCGCCGCGCTGCTCTCGGTCCCGGGTCTGCACTTCGAGGGTCTGTACGGCCTGGAAGGCTCCGCGCCCGAGCTGTTGCTCGCCGTGCTGCCGCAGGTGGCGAGGGCTGCGGCCACGGTTCCGGAGGCCTGGGTGGAGGACAAGGGCGTGTCCGTCGCCGTGCATTACCGAGCGGCGCCGGATCCGGTTCGCGCCCGGGTCGCGCTGATCGCCGCGCTCGAACCCGTCGCGACGGATGCCGGCATGTGGCTGATCGAGGGCAAGATGGTGCTCGAGCTCGTGCCGACCGACCGCCCGATGAAGGGGGGCGCCGTGGAGCGGATCGTGGGAGAGTCCGCACTTCAGGCGGTCCTGTACGCGGGCGACGACGTCGCGGATCTGGACGCGTTCGACGCGATCGACCGGCTCGCCGCCGCCGGTCTGGCCACCGTGAAGGTCGCCGTTCGTGGCGACGAGACGCCGCCGGCGCTCATCGAGGCGGCCGACATCGTCGCCGATGGTCCCCAGGGCCTGGTGGAACTCCTACGCGAGCTCGGGGAGCCGGCCTAGCCGGCGTGCGTCGGCCGCGATGTGCGACCGCTCGAGGTCGTCGAGCTGCAGGCGCAGCCACCGGGCCGGCGTACTGGCCATGACCGCCCGCCGGAGCCCGCGAGCCCGGCGTTCGCGTTCGTCGGCGGGCATCGTGAGGGCCGCCCCGATCGCCGCGGCGGTCTCATCGAGATCGAAGGGGTTCACGCCAAGCGCGTGCTGTCCGATCCTCCCGTACGCGCCGGCGTTGCGTGACAGCACCAGTACGCCGCGTCGCCGGTTCAGGATCGGCCCCTCCATGGCCACCAGGTTCATTCCGTCGTACACCGGATTCACCAGGAGCGCGTCGTAGAGGCCGTAGGCGGCCACGGCTTCGTCGTAGTCGTCGTGCATGCGGACGTCGATCGGCACCCACGAGCCATCGCCGAGGGCGTCGTTGATCCGCTCCGCCTCGCGGACGCACTCCTCCGCGTAGTTGCGATACTCCTCGAGCTCGACCCGTGACGGGCTGAGCAACGCCAGGAACCGCACCCGCCCGATCCACTCCGGGCTGCCTCGGAGGAACGCCTCGTATGCCAGGAACCCTCGCGCGATGTTCTTCGTGAGCTCCAGCCGATCGACACGCAGCAGGAGCTTCGCGTCGCCACGCCAGCGTTCCAGCTCACTCCGGTGACGCCGCACGGCGATCTGCGCGGCCGCCTCCCGTAGCGGCGCGGCCTCCACCGAGATCGGGTACACGCGGACCCGGGTCTCGCGGCCCTCGTACGTCACGCGGCGGCGCTGGAGGTCGACCCGTGCGCCCTGCAGCGTGCGGCAGGACATCAGGAAGTTGTCGGCCCACGCGCCGGACTGGAATCCGCAGACGTCGGCGCCCAGCATCCCGCGGAGCAGATCCTCGCGCATCCGGGTCGGCAGGATCCGAAGGTACGTCGGTCCCGCGAACGGCGTGTGCGAGAAGTGGGAGATGCGGGCTTCCGGGCGGAGTTCCCGCAGCAGCCGCGGGGCCACGCCCAGGTGGTAGTCCTGGATCAGGAAGGCCGCGTCGGGGTCCTCGGCGGCCAGAGCCTCGGCGAACGCTCGGTTCACCGCCACGTACTCGTTCCAGACCTCCAGGGTGTTGCGGTCGAACGTCGGCGTGCGGACCACATCCCAGAGGTAGTGATGGACGAACCACAGCAGCCGATTGGAGACGTCGTGATAGAAGCGGCGGTATCGCTCCTCGTCGACCACCACGTACCGCATGGAATCGTCGCCGCCCCCCCGGGCGGCCACCTCGCGGTCTCCCGGTGTCATGGCCGCCGCGACCCACACGGCCGGGTGCTCCAGAAGGGCCCCCGCGAGGGCGGTCACCAGGCCCCCGGCGCCGCGCTGGGGCGTGAGCCTCCCATCGGGCTCCAGCTCGTGCGCCACCGGTCCCCGGTTCGAGGCGATCACGATCGGTCGTGCTCCCGCAGGCATGTCAATCCCTCCGCGGATCGATGCCGGCGGCCTGTCGGAAGATGGTCAGGTAGTCCTCCAGCTCGCGCAGGCTCAGGAACTGTGCACGCACCCGCTCGCGCGCGGCATGGCCCATCCCATCGCGGAGAGCCGGGTTCCCGATGAGCTCCACCAACCTGGCCGCACACGAGTCGACGGAATCCACCAGGAATCCGCTCACGCCGTCCTCGATCTGCAGGGTGATGCCGCCGACCCTGCCGCCGATCACCGACCGGCGCTTCCACATCGCCTCCGTGACCACCAGGCCGAATCCCTCACGCGTGGATTTCTGGATCACGACGTCGGCCCCGTGCTGGAAGGCGTTCACCTCATGCGCGAGGACACCCTCTGCATCCGTGAGCAGGTGGATGTCGGGGTCGGGGCCCGCATGCACGCGCGTCTGCGTGAGGTACTCGATGCCCTCGGGGTCGTCGGCAGCCATCGAACCCGCCATCACGAGCTGGAGGCCCGGCACCTCCTCACGGGCAAGTCGGTACGCGTCGATGACGCCGAGCGGATCCTTCCACGGGTCGAATCGCGACACCTGCACGGCGAGCGGCCGGTCGGGGTCCACATGGTACCGGCGAAGCACCTCTTCGACGGTGGAGGGATCCACCGGGCGGTTCTTCTCCGTCGTCGGGTCGATCGAGGGGGCGACGATGGCAAGGCGAGGCCCCGAGATGCCGGGCTGGGCGAAGGTCTCCATGGTGAAGACGGCGTCGTCGTACCGGTTCACCATCGGTTCGAAGAAGGCCCACACCGGCGGGTGGGGTCGCGAGACGTCGATGTGGCACCGCCAGGTCCAGCACCCTGCGCGCCGGCTCTCCTCCTCCAGGACCGGCAGGAGGCCCGCCGGCTGTGGATCGTGGATGAACAGGTGGTCCCAACCCGTGGCCTCCAGGTTCGCGGCGTTCGCGCGGACCCGTTCCCAGTACACGTCCTCCATCTCCGGCGTCCATTGCACGGCCATCCCCTGCAGGCCGTTGTGGACCGCCTTCGTGACGTGGAAGAAATCGTCGCTGCCGTCGAGCACGGCCCACTCCGCATCGATGCCGAGGTCCCTGAGCAGAGGCACGTGCGAGACGAGGAGCTCCGCCACCCCGCCGCCGAAGGCCGTGCTGTTCACCTGGAGGATCCGGGCGCCTCGCAGCGGTGCCGCGACGCTGCGGAGGCGCTCCACGGCATCGTCGCCGGCGTCGGCCGCGTAGTCGTCGAGGCGGCGGGCTGGGACGTCGACGGTGCGGAGCACGGCGCGAGTCTACCGGCGGCGCTCGCCCATCTCGGTTGGTTTCCGTTCGGCCTACGCCACGCCCTCGGACGCGAGTGCCCGAAGCGCCTCGGCCCGATACGAATCCCGCTGAGCCGAAGTCATGTGCTCGAGCCGGTCGACGTCTGCCGTCAGAGAGACCGGGGCGAACGGTTTCGTGAGGTAGCCGGCGGCACCCGCCCGCCACCCACGCATCCTGTCCTCGGCACGGGTCCTCGCGGTCAGGACCAGCACCGGCACGCCGCTGGTGTCGGCGTCCCCGGACAGTTGCTCCAGGACGTCGTACCCGTCCATCTGGGGCATCATCAGATCCAGCACGATCACGTCGGGCCGCTCGCTGCGGGCCAGTTCCATGCCCTCTGCCCCGCTTGCCGCCATCAGCACCTGGTGTCCCGCGTGCTCCAGGTTGACCCGGCACAGCAGCAGCACGTCCGGTTCGTCGTCGATCACCAACACTCTGGCCACGCCTGCCCGTCCTCTCGAGGCGTATCCGACCCCTACCTCGGTGTCGGCAATCGAGGCGCAGACTTGAGGTCCGCCCCACGTGCCTCGAGTTCGGCCTGCTCAGAGGGGGTGCGAGGCGTTGACGTGCCGCGGGCTCCCCCCTACGCTGGGTTGCGTGCTGAAGGTCTCTCAGAAGCTCGAGTACGCGATGCGCGCCATGATCGAACTGGCGCGCCGCGCCGACGAGGGGGTCCTGGTTCCGGCCCGGGAGATCGCCGAGCGCCAGCAGATCCCCCTGCGGTTCCTCGAGCAGCAGCTGGGAGCCCTCAACAGGGGCGGGCTCGTGGAGAGCTTCCGAGGCTCGGGCGGCGGCTGCCGACTGTCCCGGGGCCCGGAGACCATCACCGTCGCCGAGATCGCGGCGGCGATCGAGGGCCAGGTCTTCCCGATGGGGTGCCTGGAGCCCTCCGATCACACGTGCTTCGCGGATTCCCAGTGCGGACTGCAGGGATTCTGGGGCGACGTCGCGCAGGCCGTCGACCGGGTCTTCCGGGAGACGACCGTGGCCGATCTGGTCGCGCGCCAGCAGGAGATCGGACCCCTGCTGATCGCCCCGGAGGCACTGCTCTCCCGGCTCAACTAGCGCCGGGATCCTGCCCGCAGCCGCGCGATCCGGTGCCCGCCCTCGTGCAGGTGCCTAGGCGCTCTTCCCCAGGATCCGCATGACCTTCGTGCCGCAGACCGGGCACGTTCCCTGTGCGGCCTTTCGCCCGTTCTTCAGGGTGACCTCGGTGCCCTCGAACTTCCGCTTCTCGCGGCACTTCACGCAGTACGCCTCGTACTCGGCCATGTGATGGCCTCCTTCCCCTTTCGGGTATCCCGAAGGCCGCCTCCTTGGCGGCCTCCAGGCACGATGCTGACCCCACTCAGGCACGGAAGCAAGCACATCCGCGGCGGTCGCCTGGTGAGCCGAAGCCGCGTACGATGCCCTCCTTCGGCCACACCGGTCCTGAACGCGCCACCGACGCACCCAGCAGACGCAGCCAAAAGACGCAGAAGGAAGGGTCATGAGCCAGCCGCATCGGAACATCGACGCGCTCCTGTCCGAACACCGGGTCTTCGAGCCCCCGGCGGCCTTCGTGGAGCGTGCGCTCGTCTCCGACCGGACGATCTACGACCGCGCGGAGGCCGATCCCGAGGGGTTCTGGGCCGAGCAGGCCGAGCGCCTCACGTGGTTCAGGCGGTGGGACACGGTGATGGAGTGGACCCCTCCGTGGGTGAAGTGGTTCGGGGGCGGGCAACTGAACGCCAGCTACAACTGCCTGGACCGCCACGTGGAGGCGGGCGGCGGCGAGAAGGTCGCGTACCACTGGGAGGGCGAGCCGGGGGATCGGCGCACGATCACCTACCGCGATCTGTACGAGGAGACCTGTCGGTTCGCGAACGCTCTCAGATCCCTCGGGGTGGCCAAGGGGGACCGTGTCGCGATCTATCTGGGGATGGTGCCCGAGCTGCCGGTGGCGATGCTCGCGTGCGCACGGATCGGAGCCGCGCACTCCGTCGTGTTCGGCGGGTTCAGCGCGGAGGCCCTGAAGGACCGCATCAACGATGCCGAGGCGAAGGTGCTGATCACGGCCGACGGGGCGTACCGTCGCGGTCAGGTCGTGCCGCTCAAGCAGAACGCCGAGGATGCGGTGCGCGACTGCCCTTCGATCGAGCACGTCGTGACCGTGCGCCGAACGGGCGGCGAGCATCCGTTCACGCCCGGGCGGGACCTCTGGTACCACGAGCTGATCGCCGACGAGCCGGCCGAGTGCGAGCCTGAGCCCATGGAGGCCGAGGACCTCCTCTACCTCCTGTACACGAGCGGCACCACCGGCAAGCCCAAGGGGATCGCGCACACCACCGGGGGCTACATGACGCAGGTGGCCGCGACCCACCGGCTGATCTTCGACATCCACGAGGACGACGTGTACTGGTGCGCCGCCGATATCGGGTGGGTGACCGGGCACTCCTACATCGTGTACGGGCCCCTGGCCAACCACACCACGGGGATCATCTACGAAGGCGCACCCGACACGCCGAAGAAAGACCGGCTGTGGGAGATCGCGGAGCGCTACAGAGCGACGATCCTGTACACCGCGCCCACCGCGATCCGCGCGTTCATGCAGTGGGGAACCGAGTTCCCCGAGCAGCACGACCTGTCGTCCCTCCGGCTCCTGGGATCGGTGGGGGAGCCGATCAACCCCGAGGCATGGATCTGGTACTGGACCCACATCGGCGGCGAGCGATGCCCCGTCGTGGATACCTGGTGGCAGACCGAGACCGGGGCGATCCTCATCACGCCGCTGCCGGGGGTCACCGCGCTGAAGCCCGGTTCGGCCACGAACCCCTTCCCGGGCATCAGCGCCGACGTGGTCGACGAAGCGGGAGCGTCGGTGCCCGCGGGTGGCGGCGGCTACCTGGTCCTGACGCACCCCTGGCCCGCGATCGCGCGCACGATCTGGGGCGATCCCGATCGGTACGTGCAGACCTACTTCGACAGATACGGGCCCGAGGTCTACGTCGCGGGCGACGGCTGCCGCCGCGACGAGGACGGATACCTCTGGCTCCTGGGCCGCATCGACGACGTGATGAACGTTGCGGGGCATCGCCTGTCGACCTACGAGATCGAGAGCGCGCTCGTGGACGACCGGAACGTTGCCGAGGCCGCAGTGGTGTCGAAGCCCCACGAGCTCAAGGGTGAGGGCATCGTGGCCTTCGTGACGTTGAAGAGCGGCGTCGTGGGCGACGAGGCGATGCTGCAGGAGCTCCGCGAACATGTGGCCACGATGATCGGGCCCATCGCGAAGCCCGATCAGATCATCTTCACGCCCGATCTGCCGAAGACCCGCTCGGGCAAGATCATGCGACGCCTCCTTCGGGACGTGGCGCGGGGAAACATCCTGGGCGACGTCACGACGCTCGCCAACGCCGAGATCGTCGATCAGATCCGGGGCATGGCCTCGACCGCGGCCGGCGACGAGTGACGCTCTCGGGCTCTCCGCTCTCCGCATCCGAGACGGAGTTCGTGGCATCGGCGCGCGTGTGCCATCTGGCCACGACGCGGACCGACGGTACGCCCCACGTCGTGCCGATCTCGGCTGTGCTGGACCTGGACCGTCTGGTGTTCGCTACCGAGATCGGCACGATGAAGGTGCGTAATATCCACGCGAACCCGTTCGTGGCGATCTGCTTCGATCAGTACGACGAGGACTGGACGCTGTTGAAGCAGGTGCTGCTCTACGGCGCGCCGTACTTCATCGAGACCGGGATGGAGTTCGAGCGCGATCGAAACCTGCTGTACGAGAAGTACCCGCAGTACGAATCCTCCGCTCCGATCGAGGAGGGGGCCTCGGTGATCGTGGAGGTGGAGATCGAGCGCGCCTCGACGTGGGGCTTCGGCTAGAGGGCGGTGTCCGCCGGGACGTGCCGGGCGAAGAATGCCAGAGCCAGCTCCATGTGGCGGATCTGCTCCCCCACATCGTTCGTGTGGTGACCGGCCTCGTAGAGATAGACCTCGACCGGATGCCGGCGAGCGCGCAGCGCGTGCGCGTACACCATGACCTGGCCGAGCGGACAGCGGCTGTCGTGCTCGCCGGCGATCAACAGGACGGGAGCGCGCACGCGATCGACGTACGTCATGGGGTTCCGCTCGCGGAACAGGTCCGGGACCTCCATCGGTGACCCGCCCATCGTCGCGATGTCCCAGGCGCGAAGGGGCGGCGCGCATTCGTAGTGCGCGGCGACGGAGTCGCCGACCGGTATCCCTCCCAGCAC
>JALYMB010000267.1 GCA_030773935.1 Actinomycetota bacterium
GGGGATCCCGATCCTCGTCGCCGCCGCGATCGCCGGCGTCGCCCGGCTCGCGTCGTGGCGAGGAGGGCTTGCCGGCGTCGCCGTCGCCGCGCTCCTGTCGACGGCCGGTGTCGCGTTCGCCGGGTCCCTCGCCTATCGAGACTGGTCGAGCCACAAGGCCTCGATGTCTTCCGAAGAGCTCGGCCAGGCGACCACCGCCGGCCG
Organism: Actinomycetota bacterium; assembly: GCA_030773935.1. Lineage (GTDB taxonomy): Bacteria > Actinomycetota > UBA4738 > UBA4738 > HRBIN12 > JALYMB01. The sequence goes on from JALYMB010000267.1 coordinate 205, forward strand.
GTACATGGAGGCGGTCGGGGGGACCACGCCGGTCGTGTTCGTGGTGAGTCACGCGGGAGTGATGCTCCAGGACCACATCATCAGGTCGGGCCTGCCGGGCGGCCAGATCACGCGCGCTCTGCTCTACCTGGGCGACACCGAGAACCTGCTGGCCGGCAAGCAGACCCTGCATCGGGTCGCCGGATCCAAATTCAACCGCCTCTCAGAGAAGTCGTGGCCGGCGGTGCAGGCCGTGCTCGACCAGCAACCGATGATCCTGCTGCTGTCCTCGTTCAACGATGTGGCCTCGACCCCTCAGGGGTGGAGTCTCGCGCCGGGCGTGTGGGTGGTGCGCGGACCACGACCCACCGTCCCGATCGCGGTCTCGGCTCCCATCGAGGCGCCGTCGGGCCCCGCGCTCGTCGGCATCGCCCTGGGCCTGCTGTTGTTCTTCGTCGTCGCGGGAGTGGGGTGGACGGCGAGTCTGGTCCCGACCGGCTGGCTGGAGCGCTTGGCGGTCGCGCCCGCGTTCGGTATCGCCGCCCTCTGCGTCGCCGGCGTGGCCGCCGACCGGCTCGGGCTCAGTCTGCTCGGACCGGCCGGCATCGGTGTGTCGGCTCTCGCCGCTGCGCTCGGGTGGTCGCCCCTCGCCGTGCGGCGGTTCCTCACCGGACGCGACACCGACCGGGTCGACGGGGTGAAGGGGGTCGACGGCGCCTAGGCCTCCGGATCCCTCACACCGAGCCGGCGGCCTCCGCCCCGGCGTGGAGGGGGACGTCAGCGCTCTCGTTCGGCCGGCCGATGGCGCTCTGCAACACCGTCGCGAACTGGTCGATCCGCACGCGCTGGCGCTCCTCGCGATCCACCTTGTGCCGGTGGAACAAGCCCGGATCCAGCTCCTGGCTCACGATCGCGTCCTGGAACCCCTCGGCGAGCCAGTCCACGATGGACACGATCAGCACCAGGTCGATGTCGCTTCGGACCTCGCCGCGTTCGATGCCGAACTCTACGAAATCGAGCGTGCCGTAGGGGTCCTCGCTGACGAGCCAGCGATTGATCTCGCTCTTCAGCTGGAGGTCGGCGCCGTAGGTGCCGATCAGCGCGACGCGGTTGGGGACCCAGTCCTCGGTCACCAGGTGACCGGTCTGCTCGAGCCAATAGCGGACGCACGCGAAGAACCCCTCGTCGAGTACCTCCCGCGGGGCGTCCAGCCAGGAGGGCAGGGACCTGACCGCCTTCTTGAAGGCCTCGAAGAACAGGCCGGACTTCGAGCCGAAGTGCTGGAAGATCGAGCCCTTGGCGATCCCGAGCTCCCTGGCGATGTCGTCGACGCGAGCGCCCTGGTAGCCGTTCTCGGCGAAGTGGCGCATGGCAGAGTCCACGATGCGCTCACGCTTGGCGTCGGTGCGCGCGCTCCGTGACAGTGACCTCGAGTCATCCATGTGCGGGGCCTCCACGCGGTTCGCCAAGGTCACTCAAGGTAGACGTTCCGATCGTCACCGTCTGACCAAGGGTCAGCCTACGACGCCCAGGGCGGTCGCTGTCAAGAGCGCGGGTGGAAGCCGTTCGAGCAGATCCTACGATGACCTGAGGTCACCGGGATGACTCCTCCGAGCTTTCCCACCGCCGGTGACCTGCCGTACCATCACGCAACCGACGACCATCCGGATATGACTACGGGTCAAAGGGGCGGAGGAGTCCGATGCACGAAGACCTCGAGGTCCTGAAGCGGGCGCTGATCGGCGCGGAGCGTGACCTCGCGCTCGCAGCCACCACCCGCCTCCTGGAGTCCGGCACCGACCCCACCGTGATCCTCGAGGAGGGGATGGCGGTGGCCATGTTCGACCTGGGGGAGATGTGGAAGCGTGGCGAGGTCTTCCTGCCGGAGGTCGTGGCCTCCGCCGCGATCTTCAAGATGTGCAACGAGCTCGTGGAGCCGGCCCTGCTGGCCAAGAAGGATCCGAACGCCGAGGCCAATGCGCTGGTCCTGCTCTGCACCGTGAAGGGGGATCTGCACGACCTCGGCAAGAACATGGTGGGTGCGATGCTTCGGACCTCGGGGTTCGACGTGCACGACATGGGCAAGGACGTGAACGCCGACAAGATCTTGGCGGCGATCGACGAGCTGCACCCGCAGATCCTTGGGATGTCGGCGCTGCTGACGACCACCGTCCCCTACCAGGAGACCGTGATCAAGAAGATCGTTGCGGCTGGTATGCGTGACCGCGTGAGGATCATGGTGGGCGGCGCGCCCGTGACTCCGGAATGGGCCGAGAAGATCGGCGCCGACGGCTACGCGAACAACGCCCCAGAGGCCGTGGAGATCGCGCGGAAACTCGTGGGGATGTCGCAGTGACGCCGGTCCCCGCGACCGTCCTGTCCGGCCCGGGTGGCGAGGTTCGTATCGGCGACGACCATCCGTTCGCCATCATCGGCGAACGCATCAATCCCACGGGCCGCAAACGCCTCACCGCTGAGATCTGCGCCGGCGACATGTCGACCGTGCAGGCCGACGCTCTCGCCCAGGTGGCCGCCGGCGCGCGCATCCTCGATCTGAACGCCGGTGTCCCGGGCTTCGACGAGCCGGCGATGCTTGCCCGGGTCGTGCAGGCCGTCCACCAGGTCGTCGACGTGCCGCTGTGCATCGACTCGTCGACGCCCGAGGCCCTCGAGGCCGCGGTCCCGCTCGCCAAAGGCAAGGTGCTGATCAACTCCGTCACGGCGGAGGCTCACTCGCTGGAGCGGCTGCTGCCCCTGGTGAAGAGGTTCGGCGCCGGGGTGATCGGCATGGCCAACGACGAGGAGGGCATCTCGATGGATCCCCGCGAGCGGCTCGCCGCCGCGCGCACGGTCGTGGAGGCCGCCGCCGATCACGGGATCCCGCGCCGGGACGTGATCATCGATCCGCTCACGATGCCGATCGGCGCCGCGCCCGACGCCGCCACGGTCATGTTCGAGACGATCCGGCTGATCCGTGACGAGCTGGGGGTGAACGTGTCGTGCGGGGCGTCCAACATCTCGTTCGGGATGCCGGACAGGCAAGGTATCGACGCCGCGTTCCTCACGATGTCGATCCTCGCCGGCATGAACTGCGCCATTACGAACCCGCTGCACGGCGCGGTGCGCAAGGCCACGCTCGCCGCCGACCTGTTGCTGGGGCGCGATGGGTACGGCGCCGCCT
>JALYMB010000268.1 GCA_030773935.1 Actinomycetota bacterium
CCCTCCAGGTCCTCTCGGCTGCTGATGCGGTCGTCCAGGCGCTCGCGGACGAACGCGATCGCGATCCCGAAACCCAGTCCCACCACCATCGCCAGCGCGCCGTTGCGGATGTAGTCCGGGCTGGACGGACTGCCCGGGAGTCCGCCCGGGCTGACGACCTGCGCGACGTCCGGGCTGGGGACGGTGGCGTTCGCGAGCTGGGCCTGGAGCGAGGTGATCTGCTGGTTCAGGCTGTCGACCTGCTGGTGCAGCTGCTTGGCCTTCGCCCCGGTAGCCTCCGACAACTCCTGCTGCGTGTCGCGGAGGTCCTTGTTCACGTTGTCGATCTGATCCTGATACCCGGCCCGGATGCTCGTGAAGGCGGCCGAGGTTTGCGCCTTCCGGTTCTCGACGTACGCCTCGGCGTACGCGTTCGCCCACGCCTGGGCCGAGGCCCCATCGCCGGAGGTGTAAGTGATGTCCAGGAACGTGGTCTGGTCCGGGACGCTGACGGAGACCGAGCCCGGCTCCTGCGGCGGCAGCCCCTTCGCTTTCACGAGCTCGGCGGCCGTGTCGGCCACGGCGGGCGAGCTCACCAGGGCCTCCTCGGTCTGCATGCTGACCAGGAAGTTGTAGTTCACGCCTTGCAGGATCTGGTTCGGGCTGAGCGGCTTGACCAGCACCTCGGCGGTGGAGTCGTACAGCGGGGTCTGGCGGACGCTGTACAACGCGATGAGCCCGATCACGGCCGCCAGGCCGAACACCGCGCTCCACTTCCGCCGCCGCAGGACGGCGACGTAGGTCCGCAGATCCCCCGTGGGCAGGCTGGGACCGGACTGCGGATACCCGGACGGCCCGTTCGGGTAGCCGGGAGGCAGGTTCGGATAACCCGGGGGGATGCTCGGGTAGCCGGGAGGGATGCTCACGCGAGACCGTCCATGGGGCCATAGTAGTGTGCGGGTCACCGCAGGCGGTAGGTCACCGGGCGCTCACGTCCTCGAGCAGCTCGCGGTAGGCACGCGACGAGAACTGCCGTTCGTACCGCTGCTCCAGCGCCCGGCGGGCGCGGGCGCCCATGGCCTCGAGGTCGGTCTCGTGGCGCATGATACGAATCGCCTTCGCGAGTCCCTCGGCGTCACCGGACTCCACGCGCATCCCTCAATCGAACTCCTCGGCGATGGTCTGGGGCTCGGCGCCGGCTTCGACGGCGGTCACGTAGGGCTTACCGGCCGCCAGGATCCCGTACACCTTGCTCGGCACGATGTAGCCGGCCAGCCCGTCACGCAGCATCACCAGATGCAGGTCGGCGGCGCCTAGGGACTCCGAGAGCGAGGACTTCTCCTGGTAGGGCAGGAACGCCACGTTCGTCAGGCCCTCGCGCGCCGCGCGCTCCTGTAGCGCGGCCTTCGATGCGCCCTCCCCAACGATCGCGATCACGATGTCCTCGTCTTCCCGCAGCAGGGCCGCGGCGTCCAGCACCACGTCCAGATCCTGGGACAGGCCCACGTTCCCGGGAGTGCATGACCACGAAGCTGTCCTGCCACCCCTGCGCCTCTCGCATGGGCGAGGGCTCGTCCAGGGGGCGGACGAGGGTGCCGTCGGCCCAGTCGGGGATCAGCGCGATGCGATCGGCCGGCACGCCCATCTTCACCAGGCGGCGATCCATCGTGGGTCCGATCGAGACCACGCGATCGGCGGACCGGAGCAGCTGGCGCGTGAACCCGCGCAGGACGCGGACCAGGGTCGGGTTCTTGAGCATGCCGAGCTGCACGGGGACCTCGGGGAAGATGTCCTTCACGACCAGGACGAACGGCACGCGTCGCACCGCGGCCATCCACGACCCGATCTGACCGATGGGCGGCGGGTCGGTGAGCGCCACCACGACAGCGGGCTTGGGTACCGAAAGAGGCCCCGCAACCGAGCTGAGCAGGCACGTGCCGTAGTTCGTCAGCCGGCCCACCATGTTCGAGCGGTGGAACGTGGTGGACCACACCCGGGCCACCTTCACGCGGCCGAACCGCTCCTTGGACACGAGGCCACGCGATCCGGCGTGCTCCCCCGGGTCGTAGCTGGGCCGACCGGTCACCACGAAGACCTCGTGGTGCCCGGCCTGGTC
>JALYMB010000269.1 GCA_030773935.1 Actinomycetota bacterium
GCGGGCAACGCCGTGGTGCGGGACCGCGTGCCGGCGTGGCCTGACGTCGTTGCCCGGCTGCTCGACTGACATGGTCGCCCGCGCGAAAGATCTCGCCCGAAGAGGCGTCAGACGCTACCGGCGGCGGCGGGTCTGGGATGCGCGGATGGCCTTCCTCGCCCCGATGCCCCCGGCGGCCACCGGTGTCGCGACATACTCCCAGGCGGTCGTCGAGGGGCTGCGACGCATCGGCTTCTTCGAGCGGCACCGGATGGACGTGATCTGGCCGCCGCAGCCCAGACACGAAGGGCTCGTGCCCTGGTACCGCCTCGGCGTGTACTCGCTGGGCAACAACATGCAGTACCACCGCGACCTGTACCGGTACGCGTGTCACGCGCCGGGGCTGATCGTCCTGCACGACCTCGCGCTGGACGACTTCGTGCGTGGGATGAGAGGGGTCGGAGAACCGCTCGGCTTCGTGGCCGAACGCGAGGCCGAGCGGCTGGCACCTCGGATGCGCTCGGACGACGTGCTCCGCAACGAGCCGCTCCGCAGACCGTGGGCCGCGCACGTGCTGCGCCGCTCGCGCGGTGTGATCGTGCACAGCGAGTTCTGCCGGCGCTACGTCGAGGAGATGGGCTCGAAGACACCCGTGTTCGTCGTGCCCCACCCCGTCGTGGAATCCGAGGCCGACATGGACAGGGCGCGACGGTATGCGCCGTCCCTGCGTGCGCCGCTGGAGGCGCGCGGCGCGCGGACGCTGGTGGTGGCGCCCGGTGACCTGAACGAGGCCAAGCGCCTGGACGCGGTGCTGGCCGCGGTGCGCCGGCTCCCCGACGAGGTTCACCTCGTCCTGGTGGGCCGACGGATCGTCGGCTACGACATCGACCGTGTGGTGGACGCGAGCGGCCTGGGCGCTCGCGTGAGCCTCGCGCCCGACGTGAGCGACGCCGACTTCCGTGGATGGCTCTGCGCCGCCGACGTCGCCGTCGACCTGAGGTTCCCGCACCGCGGCGAGGTGAGCGGCACGCTGGTGCGGGCGATGCAGGCGGGCGTGCCCACCGTCGTGAGCGCCACCGGCACCTACCTGGACGTCCCCGCCGATCTGGTGGTGCGCGTGGCGCCGGGGCCCGCCGACCCGGCCGAGCTGGCCGCGCGGCTGCGCGAGCTGATCGACGATCCGGACCGCCGGGCCCGGATGGGCGCGGCCGCGCGCGATCACGTCGGGCGCCTGCGTGCCTCGGAGGCGACCGCGCACGGCTACGAGGATGCGATCGAGGAGACGCTGGGGCTGATCCGCGACCCCGCCCGCACCGCGGAGGCCCGCTGGGCCGGCGCGCTCGCCGACATCGGGGTGGACGAGGAGCTACTACGCCGGGGTTACGGGCAGGGATACGCGCGTGCGATGGACGGCTTCCGTGTCCCGCTCCCCGGAGGGGAAACCGCCGTGGCCGAGTCGCCGCCGCCGGGCACCGAAACGTCGTAGGAGCACCATCGGCGGGCCACCGACCGTTGCTACACTCGCCCGAGCGTGCTGACCAGCGCGTTTCATCCTTCCACACCAGGAGCGACGCACCATCGCCACGACCCTGATCGAGCGCACGTCGGAGGAGCCGAAGCTCCGCGTGCGCCGCCGCGTGCGGGAGCTGGCCTCCTATCGGGAGGTCCTGCTCAACCTCGTGCGCAAGGAGCTGAAGGTCAAGTACACGGCGTCGGTGCTGGGGGCGGTGTGGTCGCTGCTGAACCCCGTGGTGTTCCTCGCGGTGTTCTCCTTCGTCGTGTACGTGACCCGCAACCGGATGCCGCACTTCCCCGTGTACCTCTTGAGCGGGCTGCTGGGCTGGAGCCTGTTCAGCAATTGCCTGCTGCTCGGGTCGCGCTCGGTCGTCGACAACGCGAGCCTCGTGAAGAAGGTCTATTTCCCGCGCGAGATCCTGCCCCTGGCCTCGATCGGCGTCACGCTGGTGGACTTCGTGCTGCAGTCGGGGGTGCTGCTCCTGTTCATGGTGGTGACCGGGTACAACGTCCACCTCCACGCCCTGTGGATGTACCCGCTCTCGATCGTGACGCTGCTGGTGTTCACGCTGGCCGTGACGCTCTGGGTCGCGGGCATGAACGTCCGGTACCGGGACGTGCAGCACCTGCTGAACCTGGGTCTGCTGGTGTGGTTCTGGATGACGCCGATCGTGTATCAGGGGGCGTTGGTGCAGGAGTTCCTGACGAAGAACAGGCCTGACACCCTGTGGAGCGTGTACCTGCTGAACCCCCTCGCCACGATCGTCTTCGGGTTCCAGCGCGCGCTGTACGGCGTCGTGAGCCCCGGCGGCCAGCATGTCCTGCCCGACGTCTCGCTGACGTGGATGGCCGGGATGCTGCTCGCGGTTCTCGCCGGCTCCCTGCTTCTGCTGGCCTTCACGTGGAGGCTGTTCTTCCACCTCTCCGGCGACTTCGCCGAGGAGCTGTAGCCGTGACGGCCGCCATCGAGATCGACCACGTCTCCAAGCGGTTCCGGTTGTTCCGGGAGAAGCCCTCCTCGCTGAAGGCGCGGCTGATCAGCTCCCGGTCGCGCGCCGAGGACTTCTGGGCGCTGCGCGACGTGAGCTTCGAGGTCCGCCAGGGGGAGTCGCTCGGCCTGATCGGGCACAACGGCTCCGGCAAGACCACGCTGCTGAAGGTGATCGCCGGCATCCTGCGCCCCACCGAAGGCGTGGTGCGAAGCCGGGGCCGCGTGGCCGCCCTCCTGGAGCTCGGCGCCGGGTTCCACCCCGAGCTGACGGGCCGCGAGAACGTGTATCTGAATGCCTCGTTCCTGGGTCTCACGCGCCGCGAAACCGACCACGTGTACGAGGACATCGTGGACTTCGCCGAGATCTCCGACTTCATGGACAACCAGGTGAAGTTCTACTCCTCGGGCATGCTGGTCCGCCTGGGGTTCGCGGTGGCCGTGCACGTCGACCCCGAGATCCTGTTGGTGGACGAGGTCCTGGCCGTCGGCGACGAGGCCTTCCAGGCGAAGTGCCTGAACCGGATCCGCGGATTCCAGCGGGAGGGCCGTACGATCGTGCTGGTGACCCACGCGCTCGACACCGTGCGTCAGGTCTGCGATCGGGCCGTGATGCTGGATCACGGCGAGCTCTACGCGAAGGGCAGTCCGCTCGACGTCGTTCGCGAGCTTCGCTACGTCTTGCTGCGCAGGGATCCCGCGTTCGTTCCCGAGGAGGGGACGCGCGAGGTCGAGCTCAGCGAGGTGAGCCTGATCCGCAGCGACGGGACCACGGAACGGCCCGTGCGTGCCGGCGAGGATCTCACGATCCAGATCGACGCCCGGGCCGACCGGACGGTGACCGACCTGGTCGCCTCGTTCCAGGTGCTGGACTCCGCGAACTACCCCGTGGTGGAGGGTCGTGAGACCGTCGGCCGCATCGACGGGAAGAAGCGGGTTCGGTTCACCCTCCGCGGCGTGCCCCTGGTTCCGGGTCGGTACTTCGTGTCGGTGGGTCTGTACTCCCTGGACTCCGGTCGGGTGTTCCATGTCCAGACCCAGGGCTACTGGTTCGAGGTCGTCGACGAGGAGCGCCCGCACGAGGCCGTGGAGATCCTGGTCGACGCCGTCACGGAGGACCTGTGAACGCCAACCCCCCCGTCACCGATCCCGAAGCCCATCATCCCGTCAAGGAAGGATCCCGCGTCATGCTGATCGGTCTCATCCTGCTGTCCGTTGCGCTCGCCGCACTCGCGCAGCTCACGTTGAAACACGGCATGAACCAGGTGGGGGTCGCCTCCCTGTCGGCCGGTTCCCTGAAGGCCGTCGCGACGAACCTGTCGGTGATCGGGGGACTGGCGATCTTCGGGCTGTCGGCCGTGGTCTGGTTGGTCGTGCTGTCCCGCGCGTCGCTCTCCTTCGCGTATCCCTTCGCGTCGCTCACGTACGTCCTGATCCTGCTGGCGGACAAGTTCGTGCTGCACGAGGAGATCCCGATCCTGCGATGGGCGGGCGTCTTCGCCATCATGGCCGGCATCGTGATGGTGGCCCAGACCCCGCACACGTGACTGGGGCCGGAACGGCCGACGTGGCCGTCGTCATCGTGAACTACAACGCCGGACCGTATCTCGAGCGATGCCTGACCTCGCTCGCCACCCACCGGGGCGACGTGGTGACCGATGTGCTGGTGATCGACAACGCCTCGCGCGACGGCTCGCACAGGGCGGCCGTCGCCGCACACCCGGCGGTGCGGCTCATCACCAACCCCACGAACGTGTTCCTCTCGCCGGCATGGAACCAGGGCGCGCGGCAGACGTCGGCGCCGTACCTGCTGTTCTTGAATCCCGATGCGGAGATGTTCGCGGGCACGCTCGCCCGGTACGTGCAGGTGGCCCGGTCGCATCCTCGCGCCGGCATCGTCGGACCGATGATCCGCAACCCCGACGGCACGGTGTACGCGAGCGGACGGAGGTTCCCCAGTGTCGTCGACGCCACGTTCCACGCGATGCTCTCGCCCTTCACGCGAGACAATCCGTTCACGCGCCGCTACGAGATGGGTGGGTGGGATCGCTCCAGTGACCGCGAGGTGGACTGGGTCTCGGGGGCCTGCATGCTGATGCCGCGCGAGGCCTACGACGCGGTGGGCGGGTTCGACGAGGGCTTCCCGCTCTACGCCGAGGAGCTCGACATCGCCACACGCCTGCGCGAGGCCGGTCGAACCGTCCTGTTCACCCCTTCGGTTGAGATCCTGCACGAGATCGGGGTCTCCACGGGCCGCTCGCGGTCCACCCTGTTGCAACATTCGCGCAGCGTGTATCGCTACTACGTGAAGCATCGGGCCGGAGGCTGGCGGCGCGTCACCCTCCCCCTAGCACGCGTCGCGCTCCGTCTGCGCGCAGAGATCGCCTGGCTCACAGGAAGGTTCGCCGCGAGATGAAGGCCGTGGTGCTGGTGGGGGGGGAGGGCACGCGCCTGCGCCCCCTGACCGAGACGACCCCGAAACCGCTGATCCCCGTCATGGATCGGCGGTTCCTGGACCACGTCCTCGATCACCTCGCCCGGCACGGCGTGGCGGAGGCGATCCTGTCCTCGCCCTACCTCGAGGAGACCTTCCTGCCGTTCCGCGCTGCGCGCCGCGGCGCGGCGCCGACGATCGAGTGGATCACCGAGACGGAGCCGCTCGGCACCGGCGGGGCGATCCTGCAGGCGGTGGATCACCTGGCGACCGACGAGCCCGTGCTGGCTCTGAACGGGGACATCCTCACGGATCTGGATCTGACGGCGATGATCGCCTTCCATCGGGAGCGCGGCGCCTCCGTCACGATCTCGCTCACCCACGTGGAGGACGCGCGGCCGTTCGGGTTGGTGCCCACCGATGCCCGTGGCCGGGTCGAGGAGTTCCGGGAGAAGCCGGTCGACGCGATCCCCGGTGACGTCAACGCCGGCACGTACGTGCTGGATCCGGCCGTCCTGCATGGCTTCGAGCGCGGCCAGAACAGCTCGATCGAACGTCAGATCTTCCCCGCCGTCATCACCGACGGACGGCCCGTCTACGGGTTCCTGTCCCACGGCTACTGGATGGACCTGGGGACCCCGGAAACGTACCTGCAGGCGCATTTCGACATCTTCGAGGGCCGCGTGGAGGGCCTGCGCTACCCCGCGCCGTGGGTCCAGACGACCGCGACCGTCAGCCTTCGGGCGCATCTGGGGAGGTGGGTGGCGGTGGGCGACGGCGCGGTCGTGGCCGACGACGCCCAGATCGACGACTCGGTGCTGCATGCGGGTGCTCGGGTCGGCGCCGGCGCGCGGGTCGTCGGTTCCATCCTCGGCCCGGATTCGCAGGTGGGAGCCGGTGCCACCGTCTCGCGCTGCGTTCTCGGGGAGGGGGCGCGGGTCGCCGCGGGCGCCGTCGTGGAGGACCGGAAGATCGCCGGCCCGGTCTCTCGCTGAGGTCGGGCTCGCGGGGGCCTTGTGGTACGGTGCCGGATCCGGCCAGCTGAGCCCGGTTCCACATCACCCACGATGCGCAGAGCCCTCGTCATCGCCGTCCTCGCCCTCGCGATCCTTCCGGCCGTGCCCGCGAGCGCGGCGAACTCCTTCACCTTCTATGGATCGGGCTACGGCCACGGTCTGGGGATGTCGCAGTGGGGCGCGTTCGGCCTGGCGCAGGAGGGCTGGTCGCACCGGAAGATCCTCCGGCATTTCTATTCGGGCACCGCGATCCGGCAGACCCGCGCGGGACAGCGGACCCTGCGGATCGGTCTGACGCAGGATCGGAAGGCCGTGAAGCTCACCGCCGATGCCGGTCCGGTCACGATCCGTGTCCAGGACCCGAGGTCGGGACCGCTCGTCGGCTCCATCCCCGAAGGCAAGACCTGGACCGTGCGCCAGGTCGGTGACGCCTATCGTGTGCTGAACTCCCACGGCAGGCAGGTCGGCGGCAAGGACTGGGGCGGCACAGCCCGCGATCTGTTCCTCACCTACGTCGACGCCGGGGCGCGCGTGCGGTCGCCCGACGCCGGCGCCGTCTACAACCGCGGCTACATCGAGTTCAATCTCTACGACTGCGCGGGGAGGGATTGCTCGATGCGGATGATCCTGCTGATCGATCCGCAGGGGTATCTGTACGGCCTCGGTGAGGTGCCCAGCAGCTGGCCCCTGGCCGCGCTGCGCGCGCAGGCCGTTGCCGCGCGCACGTACGCCCTCAAGAAGGCGGCAGCCGGTCAACACCGCAGCGGCTGCAACTGCGCTCTCTACGATTCGTCCCTGGACCAGGTCTACATCGGGTGGGCGAAGGAGGGCGGTTCCCAAGGGGGACGCTGGGTCCGATCGGTGCGGCAGACCGACGGCCAGATCGTGGAGTACTCCGGGCAGATCATCTCCGCCTTCTACACCTCCTCGGACGGGGGGCATACAGAGAACAACGAGAACGTGTGGGGCGGAACGCCGCTTCCGTACCTCCGCGGGGTGTGCGATCCGGGTGACTTCACCTCGGCCAACCCCAGCCGCGTCTGGGACGTGACGTACACGGCGGCGGGCGTGACGGATCGCCTCCGTGGCTATACCGGCAACATCGGCAGGGTGACCGCGTTCTCCAACGTCGATCGTGGGGTGTCTGGGCGCATCATCACGGTGCGGGTCCAGGGCGAGAGCGGCTCCGCCGTCATCACCGGCACGGCGTTCAAGGCGGGTCTTGGATTGCGCGACGATCGGGTCTGGGTGAACCGGGACAAGAACGTGACTGGGAAGATCCGGTCGACCTACGACGCAGCGAACTGCCGACCCGGCCTGCCCACGACGCCCGAGGTCAGGGTCCCCGGCGGCAGCCGTCAGAGGTTCGAGTCGGGGGCGATCTACCGGAACGCGGACGACGTCACGGTCTGGCTCCGGGTGCGCATCAACGACGAGTACATCGGGGCGGGCGGCGCAACCGGCCCGCTGGGGCTACCCACCTCCAGATCCATCCGCATCACCCGTGTCTCGGGCTGCGGCGGGGGCTGCAGCCGCGTGACGTTCGACGGCGGCCGGATCTACTGGAAGTCCGCCACCGGCGCCAACGCCCTCTGGGGTCGTGTGCTGAACGAGTTCCTCTCCCGAAACGGCGTGAAGGGCCCGCTCGGCTTCCCCACATCCCGCGTGCACCAGGACGTCGACGGTGGCGCCTCCGCGACCTTCGAGCACGGGTCGATCTCGTGCCCGCCGGGCGGCGGGGACTGCAGCGTGAGCTGAAGCTCAGCAGCCCGGCTGGGACTTCGGTTCCGGTGCGTTGCTCGTGCACTGGAAGGCGGTGATGAACCCGCGCGCGATCGCGGTCGCCTGATCGGCCGTCACCGTGTTCGGACACGTCAGCAGCTTGTTCCAGGCGGTCACGGCGAGAGCCACCCCTTCCGGCAAGCTCGTGTGCGGCGTGAGGATCACGTGGTGCTTGGGGTCGTCCTTCGCCACGGTGGCGAGCGCGGCCACCACGTCGGAGGGGAGCGCCTGGTCGCCGGAGCTCCGGTAGTAGATGTTGACGAAGTCGTGTTCCAGGTTGTGCACGAGCTGGGTCTCCGGCGGCATCTCGGTGTAGACGGGGACGTCGCCGGAGAGCGATGAGGGATCGTGGTAGCCCGACGTCGCCGGTTCCTGCGGATAGGTGTACGGCTCGCCGCTGTTCAGGTGGAGGCCGCCGGGCGCGCTGGCGGCCGGAGTCTGGACGCCCGAGCAGCCCGCGGCGCTGGCTGCGTCGATCGCCGCCTGTGGGATCGGCTTGGGCCCGCCCACGCGGGTGAGGAACAGGAACCCACCCACGACGGCCGCGGCCACGACGCCCGACGTGACGAAGCGGCGGATCATGTCGCGTCGTCGCTGTGCACGGAGGGCAGCCTCGCGGGCCGCACGGGCCTGCTGCTTGCGTGCCTGTCGGTCGGCGCGGGGCCGGGTGTGCTGCGATCGCCCGCCGCCCGGCGCACCCTCCGGCGTGTCCGCGGGCACCCGGGAGGTGGTCCCGGACGGCCTGGAAGGGCGTCCGCCCTGCGGACGTCTGCGCCGTTTCTTGTTCGCCATCAGATGAGCGACCCGCGTTCCGGCAAGGGGGACCGGCCGGCGTAGGTGCGGCCTCCGTAGGTCGGGAAGGCGTACTGCGAGGTGAAGTCGAAGGCGACGGGCAGGCTCACCTGGGCGCAGGTCCGCAGGACATGCCAGGACACGAGCGCCATCTCCACGCCGCTCGGAAGCTGCCCGGCCGCACCCTGGTCGGGATAGTCGTAGGGCGCCACGATCACCCGGTCCTGGTTGACGTTCTGCGAGGCGAGCTTCTGCGAGTAGAACGCCTTGAGTTGATCCAGCGCCCCGCCGCTCGCCGTCGGGGCGTACCAGACGATCGCGGCTCCGTGCTCCAGCGAATGGATCGTCTGGTAGATCGGCGGCGCCGTGTCGTACACGCCACCGTGCAGGGGAGTCGGGTCGTGGGGGCCCGAGGTCGGCGGGACGGAGGAGTAGGTTGAGAGCGGCGGCGCCGGGAACGTCGAA
>JALYMB010000270.1 GCA_030773935.1 Actinomycetota bacterium
TGCTGGATCACGGCAAGATCCTCCCCTACTACTTCTACATGTGCGACATGATCCCCAACGCCGAGCATTGGCGTACCTCGGTTGCGGAGGCGCAGGATCTCCAGTACCAGCTGCTGGGGTACATGCCCGGCTTCGCAACGCCGCGCGTGGTGTGCGACGTTCCGTTCGTCGGGAAGCGCTGGGTGCACATGCTCAAGGACTATGACCGAACCAGAGGCATCAGCGAGTGGACCAAGAACTACCGCACGGGCATCGAGTTCGACGACCCGGAGGCGGTGACGCGTCGGTACCGCTACTACGACCCGATCTACACGCTCCCGGAGGAGGGTCAGGCGTGGTGGCGCGAGCAGGTCGCGAAGGGCCTGCCCGGGTTCGAGGAACCCGAGGCTCAGCCGGCCTGATGCGCGGCGCGGGCCGGGATGGCATCGCCGCCGGATAGATCGAGTCGCAGGACGATCTCGCCCTCGTCGATCTCCCCGGTTGGCTCGAAACCGAACCGCTGGTAGAAGGGCCACGGCTCGCCATCGCCGGGGTGGTAGCTCGTCAGCAGCTCCGTGGCGCCGTCCGCGCGCATCAGGTCGACGATCTGCACCAACGCTTCTCGGCCGAACCCGCGCCGCTGGTGGTGCTCGTCGATGAGGAGCCGCCACAGGAAGTACGGGCCGAGGATGCCGGGAGCTGGCGTCACGTGCCAGCTGAGCATGACGAAGCCGACCGGCTCCTCGTCCGCATAAACCGCCCGGTACCAGGGCGCCGCCTGGGGCGTCGCGGCCGCTTCTTCGAGGGACTCGATCACCGAGCTGACGAAGCGCTCCTGGCCGAGGCCGACGCGCAGCGTACAGACCGCCTCGCGGTTCTCGTCGGTGATCTCGCGAAGGCTGATCGACGGGGTCGTCATCGTGCCAGCCTACGTTCGTAGCGTGCTCCTCGACGGCGCGTGTCGAACCGCGGGATGGAAGTCGCGGACCGCGTAGACGCCTAGCGCCCGTTCACGACCTCGTCGAAGATCGAGAGGTACGTCTCGAGCTCGTTGACGGTGAAGACCGGTGTCGGATGCAGGTTCGCCGCGGTCAGATCGTCGGGCGGGAACAGCAGCGGGCTCGACGCCAGCTCCTGGTAGTACCTGCGGTCCCCGGCGGCCATCGACGCGTCCTCCGCCCGGGCCTGCATGATCTCCTGCACGCCCTTCACCGGGGTCATGTACAGGACCCAGTCGGTGACCATCGCGGCGATCTCCGGATCGTAGTACCAGTCCATGAAGGCGTGAGCGTCGCGCGGGTGCTCCGCCTTCGCGGGGATCTCGCTGCACGTGGCCCAGATCAGGGCGCCGGTGTCCGGCACGACGAACTCCAGGTCCGGCGCCCCTCCGAGCTGCTTGTAGTAGAAGATGTCGCCCGACCACGCCATGGACGCCCACAGATCCCCACGAACGAGGTCGTCGATGTAGTCCTGGCCGTAGTACTTGCGCAGCACGCCCGAATCGCGCTGCTGCCGGAGCTTCTCTGCGGCCGCGTTGGCGTCGTCCTCGGTGGCGTCCTGCGGATCGATGCCCATGGACAGCCAGGTGAGGCCGAACGTGTCGACCATCTCGGTGAGCATGCCCACGTGACCGGCGAGCCGCTCGTCCCACAGGTCGTCGAACGAGGTGATCGTGCCACCCACCTTGTCCGGGTAGTAGGCGATGCCGGTGAGCCCGCCCTGCCACGGGACGCTGTAGCCGTTCCCGGGGTCGTACGCGGGATCGCGGAAGGCCGGCAGCATGTTGGCGCTCGCGGTCGGCAGCAGCGACCAATCGAGCGGCTCGATCCAGGACTGATCCGCCATGCGCGTGACGACCCAGTCCGAGAGGGTGATGATGTCCCACCCCGTCGCCTGCTGGGACTGCAGCTGCGGGACCAGCTGAGCGAAGAAGGCCTGGTTGTCGTTGATCACCGTCTGGTAGTCGACCTGGATGCCGGTCGTATCCATGAACTTCTCCAACGAGGGGTGGGTCCCGCCTTTCTCCCGGTCCACGTACAGCGGCCACTGCGCCACCGACAGTTGCTTGGCCAGCGGCGGAAGCTCTCCGGATGTCGCACCGTTTGACGTCGTGGTGGAGCTGGCGTCGTTCCCACAGGCAGCCAGGAGCGACAGGGCAGCCAGGCCCATCCCGCCGCGACCCGACCTGCGCAGGAGCTCCCGCCGGCTCATCACCCGCCTGGCTCCGAACGGATCCCGGTGCTCGGTCATGTGACAACGCTCCCTGTCCGGTGGCCCCCGCCCCGTCGGCCGGGCCGAGTCTGCAGGCATCCTGCAACTAACCGAGCGCTTGGTCAAGATACTGCGCGGTGGTAACGTCGGCGCGATGACCCGCTCGCTCGGTGTGCTCGCCTTCCAGCTTCGGCCGATCGCGTACGATCCGGCGGCCACGCTCGACCGTTTCGAGGGCTACGTGCAGCTCGCCCGCACCGAGCTCCCCGATATCGACCTCTACCTGTTCCCCGAGCTGTACCTCACCGGCGAGGATCCCTTCACGCTCGACGCTCCCCGGGGGTTCATGAGCGCGGTGGCGGAGGAGATCCCGGGCCCGCTCACCGACCGTGTGGGCAAGATCGCCGCGAAGGCCAGACGGTGGATCCAGGCGGGCTCCGTGTTCGAGCGTTCCGGGGGGGAGATCTACAACACCGCGATCACGTTCTCGCCTCAGGGCGAGCTGGTGCAGACCTACCGCAAGCTCTTCCCGTGGCGGCCGTTCGAGACATGCGCGCCCGGCGACGCGCCGCCAACGGTGTTCGACATCGCCGGTGTGGGACGAGCGGGGACGATGATCTGCTACGACGGCTGGTTCCCGGAGGTGGCCCGCGGGCTGGCGCTGCAGGGGGTCGAGGTGATCCTGCACCCGACCCTCACCAGCACCCCCGACCGCGAGGAGGAACTGGCGCTGGCGCGCGCGAACGCGATCGTGAACCAGTGCTACGTGGTGAACGTGAACGCGGCCTCCACGATCGGCGGCGGCCGCAGCATCGCGGTGGATCCCGAGGGACGGGTGCTGTTCACGGGCGATCGGAGTGAGGAGCTGCTCCCCCAGGTTCTCGACCTGGATCGTGTCACCGACGTACGCGAGCGGGGGACGCGAGGCGTGAGCCGTCCCCTTCGCCACTTCGAGCAGGGGCCGGCCGCCGTCATGGAGCCCTACGACCGGCTCCGGGAGGCACGCGATCGCGAGGACGGCAGTCCCAGCGCGCGCTCGTAGAGCCGGGTGAGCATCCGCGCGGTCGGAAGAGCCGGATCCAGAGCCATCTGCTGCACGAGGCCGTCGGCCGCCGATGCGAACGCTCCGCCGACGCTCCTGGCGTCGAGCCCGTCGACCCCCAGCTCCTCGCCGAGCTGCTGGAAGAGCGTGACGAACGGGGCACGCCACCGTGCGTACTCCGCCGCCAGCCGTTCGCGGAGCACCTCGTCGCCGAGCGCGTTCACCAGGACGGCGGTATGGACGTGCATGGCCTCGCGCGTCGCGGGCTGGGCCACCCAGTCGATCACCGCCTGCATGCGGGCTCGGGCGGAGCCCGGCCCGTCCACGAGCTCCTCCAGCGGCTCGATCCAGTCGCGCCTCCCGTGCACCAACAGTGCCAGCAGCAACGCCCGCTTGTCGTCGAAGTGGTAATGCACCATGCCGTGCGAGACGCTCGCCAGCTCGGCCACGCGCCGCGTGGTGAAACGATCCAGGCCCTCGTCGGCCAGGACGCGACG
>JALYMB010000271.1 GCA_030773935.1 Actinomycetota bacterium
TTGGCGACCTCGCCCACCAGGATCTCCCCGTTCTTGCTGAAACCGACGACCGAGGGGGTCGTGCGCGCACCCTCACTGTTGGGGATGACGACCGGCTCGCCGGCCTCGAGGACGGCGACCACGGAGTTCGTGGTGCCCAGATCGATCCCGACCGCTCGTGCCATGTACTCTCCTCCTATGATTCCGGGCGCCCGAGGGCGCTGACGGGCGTTCTTTTAAGCGTGGGCAGATGATAGAAGTTGAGCGTCTCATTGACAACTTTAGCCGCCGCGCCGGGCTCGTGGATCGCGGCTAGACTCGCGCCGTGATCCTCCGGGGCCTCCTGCTGCTGATCGTGCTCGCGGCCGCGGTCGGCCTGTTCGCCCGGCGCACCCTGCTGCTGGCCCGCATCGTCCGGCTCGGCCGGCCCGTCGACCGGTCGGGCGACGTCCCGTCGAGGGTGGCGCGGGAGGCCACGCAGGTCCTCGGTCAGCGCAAACTCTTCCAGCGTGCCCTCCCCGGCACCATGCACGCCCTGATCTTCTGGGGCTTCCTGGTCCTGCTCACCACGATCGTCGAGGCGATGGGCCAGACGATCGACCCGGGCTTCGCGATCCCGTGGATCGGACGCACCGGCTGGCTGGGCCTGCTGCAGGACCTGTTCGCCGGCGGTGTGCTCGTCGGGCTGGCGATCGCTGTCGGGATCCGGCTGGTCAAGCGCCCCGAGCGGTTCGTGGGAAGCCACCGGCGGGACGCATTCAGGATCCTGGGGCTCATCCTCTGGATCGTCGTGACCCTGCTGCTGTACCAGGGCGCTCGTATCGCCGCCGGCCTCGCGGAGTCCCCCACGGCCTGGACACCGCTGTCCACCGCCGCTTCCCACGCGTTCACGTGGATGACGCCGGGGAGCCGGCGCTTCTTCCTCTGGACCCTCCTGTGGCTCCATCTCGCGCTGGTTCTGGGGTTCCTGATCTACCTGCCCTACTCCAAGCACCTCCACATCGCGACCAGCGCCCTGAACGTCTGGCTGTCCTCGACCAGGCCGCACGGCTCGCTGGAGCCGCTGAAGATCGACATGGCGGCGCTCGAGGCGGGGACGCAATCGCTGGGCGCCGACACGCTGGGCGGGCTGTCAAGGAAATCCCTGCTGGACCTCGGGGCGTGCACGGAGTGCGGGCGGTGCCAGAGCGCCTGCCCGGCATGGAACACCGGGAAGCCGCTGTCGCCGAAGCTCCTGATCATGGACCTGCGCGACCACGCGCTCGCCGAGGGCCCCGCCATGCTGCGCGCACAGGCGGCCGGCGAGCCGTTCGAGCCGCAGTCCCTGGTGCCGGATGTCGTCGACGACGAGGCCGTGTGGGCCTGCACCACCTGCGGGGCGTGCGTACAGGAGTGCCCGGTCGACATCGAGCACATCGATACGATCGTGGATCTTCGCAGGGCGCTGGTCATGGGCGAATCCCGGTTCCCCGCCGAGGCCGGTGCGATGCTGCGGAACCTGGAGAGCAGCTCGAACCCGTGGGGCCAGCCGCAGTCGGCACGGGCGGAGTGGGCCGACGGTCTGGGTGTGCCGTTGGTCAACGGGGCGGCGCCGGAGATTCTCTACTGGGTCGGCTGCGCCGGCTCCTTCGACGATCGTGCGAAGAAGGTCAGCCGGGCGGTGGCCGAGCTGCTCACGCGCGCCGGGGTATCGTTCGCCATCCTGGGACCGCGGGAGCTGTGCACGGGCGATCCCGCGCGGCGGATGGGCAACGAGTTCCTGTTCCAGACCCTCGCGGAGCAGAACGTGGAGACGCTGAACGGCGTGGGCGTCCGCACGATCGTGGCCAACTGCCCGCATTGCTTCAACACGCTCCGAAACGAGTACCCGGCCTACGGCGGGCGATACGAGGTCCTGCACCACACGCAGCTGCTGGCGCGTCTGCTGGAGGAGGGGCGGCTCGCTCCCAGCGAGGAGGTCCGCACCCTGCTGACGTATCACGATCCGTGCTACCTGGGCCGGCACAACGAGATCTACGGACCGCCCCGGCAGCTGCTGGACGCGGTGCCGGGGGTCCGGCAGGTGGAGATGCCCCGCCACCACGAGCGAGGCCTGTGCTGCGGTGCCGGCGGCTCGCGCATGTGGATGGAGGAGCGGATCGGCAAGCGCATCAACGCCGAGAGGATGGACGAGGCCGCCTCGACGGGGGCGCAGACCGTCGGGGTGGCGTGCCCGTACTGCCTGATCATGCTGGACGACGGCGCGAAGGCCCGCGCCGACGGCCCGCCCGTGGAGGTCCTCGACGTTGCGCAGGTGATCGGGCGATCCCTGCCTCCCGCCCGGCCAGAGGACCGGCCAGACCCCGTGCCCGGCCCTCCGGAGTAGCCGCGCCCACGCACGGCCGGTCCGTCCGGTCCCTGCCTTCCACCGAATGCCGGTCAAGCCGCGCCCTTCGGCGGCCGAAAAGGAACTAGACCCATCGACCGAAGGACGGACGTTGAGCGTTCCAGCCCTGCACGTCCATAAGGGAGACCTGACCGTCGCCGCCGCCGAGGTGGCCGAGGCCGTCGAGACGCGCCTGGCCGAGGAGCGGGCCCGTTGGGCCATGCAGATCCACGACAGCCTGACGCAGTCGGTCACCAGCGCCGTACTGGAGCTGGAGGCCTTCCGGTCACGGATGGCGACCGATCCCGAGGGAGCGCTCGCGGGATTGAAGGAGATCCAGGGCGCGATCCGCGACGATCTCGAGCGGATCCGCGAGGTTCTGTTCCGCCTCACGGACGGATCGCTCCCGGCCGAGGCCTCGCAGGCCACCCTCGCGGCGATCGCCCGCACGGCGGCCGAGCGCTGGGGCGTGGAGGCGCGTGTGTACGTGGAAGGGGATGTGGGAACGGTCGGCCGCGACGTGATGGACGCGGCGCTGGGGATCGTGCACGAGGCAGTGACGAACGCCGCCAAGCACGCCGGTTCCCCCGACGTCGTGGTGCGCGTGAACGTCGGCGCGGGCGGGCTCCGCATCGACATCGAGGATCACGGACGTGGGATCGCCGCCGTCGCCGACGGCGTTCCGCATTTCGGGCTGCGGATGATGCGGGCCCGGGCAGAGGATGTCGGCGGCACCATCGATATCGGATCGAGGCCAGGGGAGGGCACGCGGATCCTCGCGCGTCTCCCCGTCGAAGGAGCCAGGTGACTGTGATGAGGATCCTGATCGTGGACGACCACGCGCTGGTGCGCCGTGGCATGAGTTACGTCGTGAAAGAGGGCTTCCCCGACGCCGAGGTGTCGGAGGCCGGAAGTGCGGCGGCGGCGCTCGAGATCCTGCGCGCGAAGAAGGTCGACCTGGCACTGGTGGACGTGCGGATGCCGGACCTCGACGGTCTGGACCTGCTGCGGAGCGTGAAGGCCGAATGGCCGGACATCCCCGTGATCATGCTGTCCACGTACGAGAACGCGCCGTACGTCAAGCGCGCCCTGTCCGACGGTGCCTCCGGTTACCTGTTGAAGGACGCCACGCCCGAGGATCTGTCCCAGGCGATCAACGTCGCGATGTCGGGCAGCGGCAACGTGTTGTCGCCACGCGTGATCCAGAACCTGTTCGACGACGCCGAGTCCAACTCCCACAACGGCCGCCGCTCGGAGTTCAGCCTGACGCAACGCGAGAACGACATCCTCGGCCTGCTGTCGGAGGGGCGGAGCAACCGCGACATCGCCCAGAGTCTGTTCCTGTCGGAGAAGACCGTGAAGGCGCATCTGGCCGCGATCTTCCGCAAGCTCGGCGTCACGAACCGGACGCAGGCAGCCATGGCCGCGGTGTCGATGGGGGTCGGTCCGAATCCCGTCAACAGCGGCTTCGGCCACGGCTCCGCCAGCGAGGAGAGCAGCACGACGAGGTAGTTCGACTCGGTGAAGCGGTCCGATCACGGTTCCTTCGTGAACTCCTCGTGGAAACGGCTCGCGGTGGGGCCCTGCTGGTTCTGATACTTGTTGCCGGCGCTGCCGTAGGGCGTCTCCGCCGCCGTGGTGAGCTGGAAGAAGCTGATCTGCCCGATCTTCATGCCCGGATACAGCGTGATGGGCAGGTTCGCCACGTTCGAGAGCTCCAGGGTGAGGAAGCCGTCCCAGCCGGGGTCGACGTAGCCGGCGGTGGAGTGGATCAGCAGGCCCAGCCGGCCCAACGACGACTTGCCCTCCAGTCGCGCCACGAGATCGTCGGGGATCGACACACGCTCGAGCGTGGAGCCGAGGACGAACTCGCCCGGGTGCAGGATGAACGGCTCGTCGGGCTTGACCTCCACGAGCTCGGTGAGGTCCTGCTTCTGCTTCACGTCGATGAACGGGTACCGGTTGTTGCGGAAGACCCGGAATTCGGCGTCGACGTGCAGGTCGACCGAGGAGGGTTGGACGCAGGCAGGATCGAACGGGTCGATCACGATGCGGCCGGCGTCGATCTGCTCGCGGATCGTGCGGTCCGACAGGATCATCGCGCCGGGATGCTACCCGTTCCCGCCGGCCGCGGCCCAGCGCTGCAGGACCGTCGCGGCCGAGCCGGAATCGATGGACGTGGCTGCAAGACCCATGCCCTCCGCGATCGAGCCGGCGGCGCCGGCGACCTCCAGGGCGGCGCCGGCGTTCAGCAGCACGACGTCGCGACGGGGGCCGGCCTCGCCGGCGAGGAT
>JALYMB010000272.1 GCA_030773935.1 Actinomycetota bacterium
TGCACGGTCCAGTCCGCTGCGCTGCCGGAGGCCCAGTTCCACCCGCCGCTGTCGTCGCCGTGCCAGTAGCCCAAGTAGTCGGGGAAGGCGCCGAAGCAGTCGCCCCCGTCCACCCCGACGCCGGCTAGCCGGCAGACGGCGCGTCCGCCGTACCCCAGCCGGTAGTCCAGACCGTACTGCGCGTGCGCCAGGCGGACGAGGTCGGTGCCGCTCACGCCGCTTGCCCCGAGCGCCACGCAGTACGAGCGAGCCTGGGTCCCGGTGTCCACGACCAGCGCCGCTCGCTGGTCGGTCGACGCGCACGCTGCCGGGGCCGCGCCACCCACGACGCCGAGCCCCGGCGCGCCCAGCGCCAGCGCCATGGCGATCGCGAAGGTCGACAGCCGCCGTGTCATCGCGTCATGCACAGGACCCTGCCGGAGGCAGGGGGTACGCGGCGTCCACCTGGGGAACCGGCAGCGTCTGACGCAGGATCCCCAGGATCGCGCCGATCGTGCCGCCGATGTCCGCCGGTCCGCCGGCTTGATATCGCCACGCCCCGCAATGCAGCTGGAGCTGTCGCAACGCCGCGAGCGCGCCGGACGGCACCCCAACGCCCGCCGCCACGTAGGCCTGGATCGCCATCGCGGTGGAGTTCGTGTCGGTCGTCGTGCAGCACTGCGAGTAGCCCCACCCGGCTGTGCCGTCGCGCAGGGTGGTCAGGAAGCTCAGCGCGTCGTTCACCCGGCTGCCGGTGCGGAGCACCTGCACCGCGAGGCTGGTGGTGTTCGAGTCCGAGGTGAAGAAGTCGCCACCCGGATCCACGGTCGACCTGCAGTGCTGGTTGTCGGAGCCCGAGACCGGCTCGTCGTACTGCCACCCGCCGTCGGCGCACTGTGCGGCCGCCAGCCAATGCCGAGCCTGGGCGGAGGCCCCCACCCCCGCGGCCCGCAGCGCCAGGATCGCCAAGGCCTGGTCGAAGACCGCGGCGCTGCCGAACCGGCCGGCGTCCTCGGTGGCCCGGATCGCCGCCACGAGGTTGGTCCCGCCGAAAGACCGTGGGTCCGCGCCACCGGCAACGGCGGCCATGACGATCTTGGCGCGCAGACCCACGGCTCCGCCATGACCACGCTGGACCTGGCCGCGCAGGTAGGTGAGGGCGTTCCGCACGGCTCGCGGAGCGGTCCGGGCGGCCACGAGCGACTCGATCGCGTCGGCCGTCGACCCGATGCACGAGAACGCACAGATCGCGCCGCTCGCGCGTTGTTGGGAGACGACGTACGAGGACCCCTCGAGCGCACGTTCCCGGTTCGCGGTGACCGCGCCGGCCGTCTGCGGAAGCGCCGCCGACAGCGCCGCGGCCAGCGCGCAGGTAACGATCCTGCGACGGGATGCGAGGTGCATCTGCCACTCCTCCCTGGGGCGTCTCACGCGCCCCGGATACGGAACGACCCTCCGTCGAGGGAGGGTCGAGCGGCAGGACCTGCGATGGTGACGGTCCGGCGGCTGCGTCCCCTCTGGCCTCGGAGGTTCGTTCAGCCTCGCGTCGGTGGGGCGACCTGGCTCGTCCGCCGGAGGCGGACCTACAGTTGCGGGACAGCGCCGGAATCTGACCGGACTTCGCCCACGCGACGCGTGGTATTCGGTTGTGTGACGCGAAGCATACGCCGCCCGATCGGCCCTGTCTCGGGCCATCGCCTCCGCGGACCCACGCCCTGCGGCTGAGAGAATGGCGTGAGACCGACCCGGAGGTTGGAACGCACATGACCGAGCGCCGCACCGAGACCGACTCCATGGGAACGATCGATGTGGACGCCTCCCGCTACTGGGGCGCCCAGACCGAACGGTCGATGCACCACTTCTCGATCGGGGATCCCACCGGCGACCGCATGCCTCTCGAGGTGATCCACGCGATGGGCGTCCTGAAGAAGGCCGCGGCGCTCGCGAACGCCGAGGCCGGCGATCTCGATCCGGCGATCGCCGATCTGGTCGTGGCAGCAGCCGACGAGGTCATCGCGGGCGCCCTCGACGACCATTTCCCCCTGTTCGTCTGGCAGACCGGCTCCGGCACACAGACGAACATGAACGCGAACGAGGTCATCGCGAACCGCTCGATCGAGATGGCCGGCGGGCAGATGGGTTCCCGATCGCCCGTGCACCCCAACGACCACGTGAACATGTCGCAGTCGTCCAACGACACGTTCCCGACGGCGATGCACATCGCGGCCGCGCGCGCCATCGTCGAGCGGCTGCTGCCGTCGGTACGGGCACTCCGTGACTCGCTGGACGCCCGTTCGAAGGACTTCGCCGACGTCGTGAAGATCGGGCGAACGCACCTGCAGGACGCGGTGCCGCTCACGCTCGGTCAGGAGTTCGGCGGCTACGTGGCGCAGCTCGATGCCGACGTCGCCCGGATCGAGCAGACCCTCCCGGGGTTGTACGAGCTCGCGATCGGCGGCACGGCCGTCGGCACCGGCCTGAACGCGCCCGAGGGGTTCGGTGAGGCCGTCGCCGCGAAGATCGCCGACCTCACCGGCCTGCCGTTCGTGAGCGCGCCGAACAAGTTCGCCGCGCTCGCGGCCCACGACGCGCTCGTGTTCACATCCGGGGCGCTCGCGACCCTCGCCGCGAGCCTCTTGAAGATCGCCAACGACATCCGCTGGCTCGGTTCCGGTCCACGCAGCGGCCTGGGCGAGCTGATCCTCCCTGAGAACGAGCCCGGGAGCTCCATCATGCCGGGCAAGGTGAACCCCACGCAGGCAGAGGCGCTCACGATGGTGTGCGTGCAGGTCCTGGGCAACGACACCGCGATCAAGTTCGCAGGGTCCCAGGGGAACTTCGAGTTGAACGTGTTCAAGCCGGTGATGATCCGCAACCTGCTGCACTCGACGTCGATCCTCGCGGATTCCTGCCGGACGTTCCGCGAGTTCTGCGTGGACGGCCTGGGTGCGGACCGGGAGCGGATCGCCGAACTCGTGGATCGTTCGTTGATGCTGGTGACGGCGCTCACCCCCTCGATCGGTTACGACACGGCGGCCGCGATCGCCGAGAAGGCTCACCACGAGGGTCGAACGCTGAAGGACGTCGCGGTGGAACTTGGAGTCCTCACCCCGGAGGAATACGATCGCCGGGTCCGTCCCGAAGACATGGTCTGAGCGGGCACCCGGCAGCGGAGCGGTCGGAAAGGTCGGGCGCAAGGAACCGCAAACCCCGTGCGTCCCGCGGGCGTAGTCTCCAGTTGAGAGGGCGAGAGAGGGTCGCTTCATGCTGGGTCCGGAGCTGGCGAGCTCGGAGGTACCGAGCCCGCACCTGCAGCGGCGCGTGCGAGAGGCGCAGGCATTCATGCAGGAGAACCTCCATCGCGACGTGGACCTGCTGGCGATCGCCCGCGAGGCCTCGGCTCAGTCCCTATTACTTCTCGCGCGCCTTCACCGCGTACGTCGGCGTGCCGCCGTACCGCTACCTGATCCAGTTGCGGATGGAGCGTGCACAGGAGCTGCTGCGCACGAGCGAACTCACCGTCACGCAGGTCTGCCAGCGCGTGGGGTTCAACAGCCTCAGCCACTTCACCACGACGTTCCACCGGCACACCGGCACGACTCCCACCGACTACCGCCGGCGCCGGGACTTCGAGCGTGACGTGCGGTTCAGCGCCGGCACCGACGCGCTGGTCCGGCAACCCAAGCGCGCCAACATCTAGCGCCGCGTGCCCGCCGCCTGTGGCTCAGGCGGGCTCGCCGGGCTCCCGACCGATCGCCACCGCTCGCGCCGGGTCGCGTATCCAGCCCGACCAGGACGCCTCGAACAGCCGGGCGCCGCCGATCCCGGCCACGCGCATCGCCAGC
This sequence comes from Actinomycetota bacterium, assembly GCA_030773935.1. Lineage (GTDB taxonomy): Bacteria > Actinomycetota > UBA4738 > UBA4738 > HRBIN12 > JALYMB01. The sequence goes on from JALYMB010000272.1 coordinate 3,825, forward strand.
AGGTCGTGACAGGCGGTGACTCCCGAGCCGCAGTAGGCCACGGC
>JALYMB010000273.1 GCA_030773935.1 Actinomycetota bacterium
GCCGGCGTGCCGATCACCCACGTCTCAGTGGGGCCGGAGCGCGACCAGATGATCCTGCGGAGTTGATCGAGCGCCCGCTATACTCCGGCGAAAGCCGCGGATGACGCTGATGAAGGTTCCCCCGATCCGAGCGGTTCCGATCCCAGGCACGACAGACAGCCCGCGCCGGTTGACGCCGCCCGCGGGCCTTTTGGTACCAGGTGGGGGGAGAGCGTGATCAAAGAGCCCGGGCTGACCGGCGACCCGATGGCGACACGGCTCCGACGCGCGTACGGGTTCGAAGAGGTCGCACTGGTGCCGGGCGTGGTGACGATCGACCCGGCCGAGGTCGAGCTTGGCACCGAGATTGCGGGACGCCACCTCGAGATTCCGTTCATCGCCGCGGCGATGGATGCGGTGAGCGACGTCGACTTCGCAGTCGCGATTCACTTGGCCGGCGGTGTCGCGTTCATCAACCTCGAGGGCCTCTATACCCGATACGAGGACGCCGCCGCGATCGTCGAGCAGGTCGCGGGCGCCGAGAGTGGCCCCGCCGCGGCCCGCGTGCTCACGGCCGCCTACGAGGCGCCCGTCCGCGACGAGCTCATCACCGCGCTCATCACGCGCATCAAGGCACGAGGAGGCCTCGCGGCGGTGGCAACCACACCCGGATCGGCGTGGCATCACGCCGAGGTTGCCGCGGCAGCCGGAGCAGACCTCTTCCTCGTGCAGTCGCAAGTCTCCAGCGCGCGGCATATCTCCACCTCCGGGCGGGTGCTGAGCCTCTCGGATCTGACCGGCGGCCTGCAGGTCCCGGTCCTCGTCGGCAACACCGTGAGCGGCGAGGCTGCCTACCAGCTCATGCAGCAGGGAGCGGCGGCGGTCCTGGTGGGCGTGGGCCCGGGAGCGGCGTGCACCACCCGCGAGGTGCTCGGCATCGGCGTGCCACAGGTTTCGGCAACCATCGAGGTTGCCGCGGCGCGCGACCGCTTTGCGGCGGATACGGGACGCTATGTCCCCATCATCACCGACGGTGGGATGAAGACGGGGGGCGACATCGCCAAGGCGATCGCCTCGGGCGCCGATGCGGTCATGCTTGGGTCGCCCTTCGCCGCGGCGATCGAGGCCCCGGGTCGCGGCTTCAACTGGGGCATGGCGGCGCCATCGCCGACCCTGCCGCGCGGCACCCGCATTCGCGTCGGCGAGCGGCTGCCCCTCCACCAGATCCTGTTCGGCCCGGCCACCACGTCGCACGGGACACAGAACCTGGTCGGTGCCCTGCGGCAGTCGATGGCCGCGCTCGGGGCGCGCACGATCAGCGAGATGCATGCCGTCGAGATGGTGATCGCTCCATCCATCGCCACCGAAGGCAAGTCCTGGCAGCTCGCCGGTAGCGAGTAGGCGCCGCGGGGCTTCTGGCGAACGTGGGACGCCCTCCAGCGTGACACGCGACGTCTGGCGCGAGGTCGGCGACCGGGTCTTCGTCCGCCGCTACGACACCTGGCACAACGAGGCCTTCGACCAGAACATCGGTGCGGTGGTTGGGGCCGATGGCGTGGCAGTCATCGACACCCGGGCATCGCACCGCCTGGCGGACGAGCTGATCGACGAGCTGCGCCAGCTTAGCCACCTCCCGCTGGTGGCGGTCATCAACACCCACCATCACTGGGACCACTCGTTCGGCAACGCACGCTTCCTTCCGGCGCCCATCTGGGGCCACGTGCGTTGCGCAGAGCGGGTCCGCGACGACGGGGAACGGATGCGGCGGCGAGTCGTCAGCCAGGAGCCGGCCGTCGCGAAGGAGCTGGCAGAGGTCGTCTTCACGCCGCCCGACCACACGTTCGACACGAGCGCGGCGCTCGACCTTGGCGACCGTCATCTCGACCTGCGCTTCGTTGGCCTTGGGCACACCGATAACGACATCGTCATCAGCGTTCCCGACGCCGGAGTGCTCTTCGTCGGCGACCTGCTTGAGAACGATGCCCCGCCCGGCTTCGGGGACGCCTATCCGACAGCATGGGCGGTAACGGCCGCGCGGCTCGCGACCGACGTCAGGGGCGCTGTCGTGCCAGGGCACGGCAGCATCGGCGATGCGGCGTTCGCCGAGGCTCAGGCGTTGGAGATCGGTGAGATGGCCGAGCTTGGCCGGGCTGTTTTCGACGGCGAGATGGACGAGGCGGCCGCGGTCGGCCGCGCTCCGTTCCCCGCCGCCACGGCACGGACCGCGATCGCTCGGTCGCGACGGGAGCGGGCCGGCTGATCGGCGCTCACAACCCGCTTCGTCGCTTAGACTTGCGCCACGCACAGCACCGCACGGCGACGCGATTGAACCAGAGCACCGACGAGCAGACTGACGCTCACGAGCGGCGCCCGTCTGCCGAGCAGCGCGGGCGCACTGTCCACGGTGAGCTGGCCAACGCGGGTCACAGGGTCCTGGTCCCGGACGATGCGGAGGTTGAGGTCTATCTCGAGGCCGCCCTGCATGCCCCGCCGCCCCAGCGCGACGCGGAGGCCCCCGCCGAGCCGGACACCGTAGTCGTCCTCGACTTTGGCAGCCAGTACGCTCAGCTCATCGCGCGGCGCATCCGCGAGCTCCACGTCTACTCCGAGCTCCTCCCGCACGACACGCCGTGGGCGGAGATCGAGCGTCGTCGGCCGAAGGCCGTGATCCTCTCGGGCGGGCCGGCATCGGTCTACGATCCTGGAGCTCCGCGACCCGACCCAGCCATCTGGTCTGGCACCATCCCGGTCTTGGGCATCTGTTACGGACTCCAGCTGATGGCCCACGAGCTCGGCGGCGACGTGGAGCCCGCCACGCGGCGCGAATACGGTCCGGCCTCGGTCACCATCACCAGCGAGGACGGCCTCTTCCGCGGGATCGATCGAGAGCAGCCGGTCTGGATGAGCCATGGCGACTCGATCCTTCGACCACCGGACGGATTTCTGCCGACGGCGCGGACCAGCTCCACGGCGTTCGCCGGCCTCGCCGACGCTACGCGTGGCCTCTACGGCATCCAGTTCCATCCCGAGGTGGTCCACACGCCGAGCGGCCGCGAGATCCTGCGCAATTTTGTCCTCGAGATCGCCGGCGCGCGGCCGACCTGGACGTCGGCCAGCTTCATCGATACGACAGTCAGCCAGGTGCGAGAACGGGTCGGCTCCGGCCGTGTGATCTGCGCCCTCTCGGGCGGGGTCGACAGCGCCGTGGCCGCCACGCTCGTTCACCGTGCCATCGGCGACCAGCTGACCTGCATCTACGTCGACCACGGGCTGATGCGCAAGCGGGAGAGCGAGCTGCTGCGCGTCACGTTCGAGCAGAACCTGGGCATGCACCTGGTGATGGTTGATGCCCAGGACCGATTCCTCCTCCGGCTCGCTGGTGTCGCGGACCCGGAGGAGAAGCGCCGCATCATCGGCGACGAGTTCATCCGCGTCTTCGAGGAAGAGGCGGTGAAGCTGGGCCGCATCGACTTCCTTACCCAGGGCACCCTCTACCCCGACGTGATCGAGTCGAAGACGGCTGAGACGAAGGCCGCGGTGAAGATCAAGACCCACCACAACGTGGGCGGACTGCCGGCGGATCTGCGCTTCAGCCTGATCGAGCCACTGCGCTACCTGTTCAAGGACGAGGTCCGCAACGTCGGCATCGAGCTTGGCCTGCCGGATGCCATGGTGCTGCGCCAGCCATTCCCCGGGCCAGGCTTGGCGATCCGGATCATCGGCGAGGTGACCGCCGAACGGCTCGAGACGCTGCGCGAGGCCGATTGGATCGTGATCGACGAGATCAAGGCGGCGGGCCTGTATCGGTCGCTGTGGCAGAGCTTTGCGATCCTGACCCCGGTCCAGACCGTGGGCGTGATGGGCGATGGACGCACGTACGCGAACGTGGTCGCCATCCGCGCCGTCACCAGCGACGACGGGATGACGGCTGATTGGGCACGGCTGCCCTACGAGGTCCTGGCCAAGATCAGCAGCCGGATCGTCAACGAGGTGGGGGGTGTAAACCGGGTCGTCTACGACATCAGCAGCAAGCCACCAGCGACAATCGAGTGGGAATAGTGAGGAAGTGATTCGGCGACCGTGAACCGATGCCCGAGCTGAGTCCAGCATGGCGCGCCTGGGGACGCACGGTGGCCGCCGTGACGGCGTTGACCTTCGCCGCCGGGACGCTGCTCGCCACCCTCGACGGGCTCAACATCACGACCCCCGAGCCGGTCTTCACACCGGGTGCCGTTCTGCCCGAGCGCATCATCACGATCCTCCAGAACCAGGCGCAACGCTTCCCGTGGGTTCTGGTTGCGACCTTGCTCGCCATCGTGAGCTTCACCATGCTGGCGGCACTTGGCGCCGTTCTCCGGCGTGCCCTGACCGCGTCGGATGATCCACGCGGCTGGGTCGTGCAGGGTGCGTTCTTCCTCGCCGCGACCATCGGGGTCATTGGCGAGCTTGCCTTCCTCGGCGGGCAGGCAGTCGCGTCTGACGCAACCTACTGCGACTGTGCCTTCGCGGATCCGGAGGTAATCGCGCGCGGCGGCATTCTCGACCTCGTCACGTCAATCCAGAACTGGATGCAGTGGGGCGTCGCCGTCTCCTTCGCCGTCGGCCTTGTGGCGGCGGCCAGCCTCGCCCGGGAGAGGGACGGCGTACCGCGCGGCTGGAGGTTATTGACTACCTGGCTCGCGGTTCTGCTGGCGGTGATCGCCGTGGTCGGCGCGGGCTTCTCCCCG
>JALYMB010000274.1 GCA_030773935.1 Actinomycetota bacterium
CCTCAGGGGCGTCCGCCGGATCTCGGACTCACTGGGCGAAGGGTCGATGTCCGGTGACGGCGAGGAACTCGTCGAGGTCGGGCGCCACGTGGAAGCTCGGCTCCATCTGGCCGGCCAGCGACTCCACGGTCTTGTAGCCGTTGCCGGTGACGTAGGCCACCGTCTCCTCCTCAGGGCGGATCACGCCGGCCTCGACCATGCGTCGGAGGTTGGCGATCGTCACGCCGCCGGCGGTTTCGGTGAATACCCCTTCGGTCTCGGCCAGCAGCCGGACGCCGTCGATGATCTCCTGCTCGGTGCAGGAGTCGATGGCGCCTCCGGTCTCGCGCACGACCTGCAGGGCGTAGAACCCGTCGGCCGGCGCGCCGATGGCGAGCGACCGCGCGATCGTCTGAGGCTTCACGGGCATCACGTCCTGGGCGCCGCTCGCGAACGCGTGCGCGACCGGAGAGCATCCATCGGGCTGAGCACCGGACACCCGGTAGGGCTTCTCCTCCACCGCGCCGATCGCGATCAGCTCGCGGAACGCGCGGTGGATCTTGGTCAGCAGTGCCCCGGAGGCGATCGGCACCACCACATGGTCGGGCAGACGCCAGCCCAGCTGCTCGGCGGTCTCGAACCCGAGCGACTTCGAGCCCTCGGCATAGTACGGCCGCATGTTCACGTTCACGAAGGCCCACGGCAGCGTGTCGGCGACCTCGCTGCAGAGGCGGTTCACGTCGTCGTAGTTGCCCTCGACCGCCACGACCTTCGCGCCGTAGGCCTCCGTCGCCAGCACCTTGGCCCGCTCCAGATCGTCGGGCACGAACACGTAGCACGACATGCCGGCCTTCGCGGCGTGCGCGGCCGTGGCGTTCGCGAGGTTGCCCGTGGAGGCGCACGACACGGTCTCGAACCCGAACGCACGCGCCATGGTCAGGGCGACGCTCACGACCCGATCCTTGAACGAGTTCGACGGGTTGACGCTGTCGTCCTTGATCCACAGCTTCTGCAGGCCCAGGCGTTCGGCCAGGTTGTCGGCCCGGCGCAGGGGCGTGAAGCCTGCGCCAAGGTCCACGCGCTCGATGCCGGGGCCGCCGGGCAGCAGTGACTCGTACCGCCAGAGGGTCTGCGGTCCCGCCTCCGCCTGCTTGCGGAACTGGTCGCCGTCCACGCCCTGCAGGTCGTAGGCGGGCTCGAGGGGGCCGAAGCACTCCTCGCAGATCGTGAGCGGCTCCACCGGGTACTGGGCGCCGCACTCGCGGCACTGCAGCGCCATGGGGGTGATCACGTCCCGGTGCGTCATCCCGTCACCGCGCCGTGGTCGGCGGAGCCGACGAGCTTCGCGTATTTGGCCAGGGCGCCCCTGGTGTACCGCGGGGCGGGCGCCGTCCACGCGTCACGCCGCCGCGTCAGCTCGTCATCGTCCACCGCCAGGTCGATCCGGCGGTTCGCCGCGTCGATCACGATCTCGTCGCCCTCCCGCACCAGGGCGATCGGGCCGCCGACGAACGCCTCGGGCGCCACGTGGCCGACGCTGTAGCCCTTCGTGGCGCCGCTGAACCGTCCGTCGGTGACGAGGGCCACTTCCCTGCCAAGACCCGCGCCCGCGACGGCCGCGGTCACCGCCAGCATCTCGGGCATGCCCGGCGAGCCCTTCGGCCCCTCGTAGCGGATCACGATGACGTCGCCGGCCTCGATGCGGCCCTGCGTGAGCGCGAGGAACGCGTCGGTCTCGGAGTCGAACGGCCGTGCGCGGCCACGGAACTCGAGGCTCGCGGCGCCGGCGATCTTCATCACCGAGCCGTCGGGCGCGAGCGAGCCGCGCAGGATCCCCGTGCCACCCTCGGGATGGATCGCGTCGGCGACCGGATGCACGACGGCGCCGTCGGGGGCGGCGGGTCTCAGGTCCATGAGGTTCTCCGCGACGGTGCGCCCGGTCACGGTCATGGCGTCGCCGTCGAGCAAGCCGGCGTCCAGCAGCTCCTTCATCACGACGGGCACGCCGCCCACGCGGTCGAGGTCGCTCATCACGAACTTCCCTGCCGGCCGGACGTCCACCAGGTGGGGAACCCGCCGCGAGATCTCGTCGAAGTCGTCGAGCTCCAACGGCACGCCGGCCTCCCGCGCGATCGCGAGGAGGTGCAGCACCGCGTTGGTGGAGCCGGCCAGCGCCATGGTCACCGCGATCGCGTTGCGGAACGCGGCGGGCGTCATGATGTCGTGGGGGCGCGGACCTTCCTCCGAGAGCAGCCGCGCCACCGCGATGCCGGACTCGCGCGCCACGACCTCCCGGCGGTAGTCCACGGCCGGCGGGCTGGCGCTGCCCGGCAGGGCCATGCCGAGCGCCTCGGCCGCGCACGCCATGGTGTTGGCCGTGTACATGCCGGCGCACGAGCCCGCACCCGGGCAGGCGTTGCGCTCCACGGTCCGCAGCTCGTCGTCGCTCATGGTGCCCTTCGCGTTGGCGCCGACCGCCTCGAAGACGTCCTGGATCGTGATGTCGCGCCCCTCGTACCGACCGGGCATGATCGTGCCGCCGTACACGAACACGGCGGGGAGGTTCAGGCGCGCGGAGGCCATCAGCATGCCGGGCAGGCTCTTGTCGCACCCCGCGATCGTGACCATCCCGTCCATCCGCTCAGCGTGCATCACGATCTCGACGGAGTCGGCGATGATCTCGCGGCTGACGAGGCTGGCCTTCATGCCCTCGTGACCCATCGCGATGCCGTCGCTCACCGCCACGGTATTGAACTCGATCGGTACCGCACCACCCTGTCGCACACCCTCCTTGGCGAGCGCGGCGAGCTTGTCGAGGTGGTAGTTGCACGGGGTGACCTCGTTCCAGCTGGAGGCGACGCCGACCTGGGGCCTGCCCAGGTCCTCCTCGCTGAAACCGACGGCGCGCAGCATGGCGCGGGCGGGGGCGCGCTCGTTGCCCTCGGTGACCTCCCAGCTCCTGGGACGACTGGGACGACCCTTCCCGGCTGCCACGGCGGTACCCTCCTCGGAGTCGTTCGGACGCGAACCGCGTCGCGCCGCAGGCTCGTGAGGAAAGGAATGCTCCCAGATGACGCCTGACCTGCCACCCGATGCCGGCCGCAGCTGGTGGCTTCACGAGGCCCTGGCCGCCGATCCCGGGGAACCCGCGCCGCCGCTCGCCGGCGACACCGACGCCGACGTCGTGATCCTGGGCGGCGGCTACACCGGCATGTGGACGGCGCTGCACCTGACGGACCGCGAGCCTGAGATGCGGGTCGTGATCCTCGAACAGGACATCTGCGGAGGCGGGCCAAGCGGCCGAAACGGCGGCTTCGTGAACTCGTGGTGGAGCGGCGTGGGTGAGCTGGCGGAGCGCCTCGGCGACGCCGCGGCCCTGGCCCTGTGCAGGGCCGGAACCCGTGCTGTGAGCGGCATCGAGGCGTTCTGTTCGGTCAACGACGTGGACGCGTGGTTCACTCGCGCCGGCGACATGGGAGTGGCCACCGCTGCCGCTCACGACGCCGCGTGGCGGCGCAACGTGGACACGGCTGCACGACTGGGCGCGAAGGAGCAGTTCCGGGTGCTGTCCGCCGAGGAGACGCGCGCGATCGCGAACTCCCCGACGTTTCGCGGTGGACTGATCGATCGCCAGGGCGCCACCGTGCAGCCGGCCCGGCTGGCCCGCGGGATGCGCCGCGTGCTGCTGGAACGCGGAGTCCGGATCTTCGAGCAGTCGCCCGTGATGCGCTTCGGCGCGGGGCGGCCCTCCACGGCCGAGACCCCGGGCGGGCGCGTGCGGGCCGGGATCGCGGTGATCGCCTTGAACGCCTGGGCCGGCGCGTGGAAACGCTTCCGGCGCACCCTGACCGTGCGCGGCAGCTACATCGTGGTGACCGCGGCGGCGCCGGACAAGCTCGGGGAGATCGGGTGGACGGGCGAGGAGAGCATCTGGGACTTCCGCGCGGCGCTGCACTACCTCCGCACCACGAAAGACGGACGGATCGCCTTCGGCCTGGGGGGGATGCAGCCGGGCCTGGCGCGCACGATCGGCCCGGCGTTCGCCTACAACGAGCGCTCGGTCCGCGTGGCGGCCGAGGACCTGTGGCGGATGTTCCCCTCGTTCCGCGACGTGCCGCTCGAGGCTGCGTGGGGCGGGCCGATCGACGTCGCCGGCCATCACCTGCCGTACGTGGGGAGGTTGGACACGGGCGACGTCCACTACGCGCACGGCTACACGGGCAACGGTGTCGGACCCAGCCACCTGGTGGGCGAGTTGCTGGCCGGCCGCGTCCTTGGCACGCCCCACGCTGCGTTGGAGGAGCTGCCGATCGCCACCATGGAGCCCATGCGGTTCCCGCCGGAGCCCATCCGTTCGCCCGGCGCCCTGATCGCGAACACGGCGATCCGCCACAAGGACGAGGCGGAGGAGCGCGGGGAAGAGCCGAACCCGATCGTGGACTTCGTGGCCAGGCTCCCGCGGCGTCTGGGCTACAACCTGGGCCCGTAGCGCGACCGTTCACGGTCTCGCTGCGACGCCGGTCGTCGTGGTCTAGAGGCCGAAGGGCTCGTAGCCCGGGGCCGAGGGTGGCCACGGCGACGCCGCCTCCCAGGTGGCGCCCACGGTCAGCACCAGATCGTCGGCATAGCGCGGGCCCGTGATCTGCAACCCGAACGGAACCCCGTTGGCCGACACGCCCGCGGGCAACGACAGCGCCGGATGACCGGTCATGTTGGCGAGCTGCGTGTTGTACGCCTCCGAGGGTGTGCCGGCATGGTCGGCGCCGGGCAGGCGACCGTCGGCGGGGAACCCCTCCACACACATCGTCGGACTGAGCAACACGGTATCGCTCCCCAACAGCTCATCGATCGCGCGGACGTACGCGAACCGCCGCCGTCTCGCATCGAGATAGGCGTCGAGCTCGATCCGGGCCGCCATCTCCAGGATGGTGCGGAACACCGGGGAGAGTCGATCGCCCTCGGCCCTCAGCCGATCGCGTCCGAACGCGTGCAGCTCTTCCACAGCGCAGATCGTGAACCAGTCGTCGTCGGGGTCCCCGACCCCGAACAATGGCCCCAGGTCCGCCGGCTCCGGCATGAGCCCGCTGGCGTGGGCGAAGCCGAGCACGGCGGTCTCGAACGACGTCTCGATCCCGGGCGGGAGCGATCCGGCCGGGCCCAGGCGAGGCGCCACCAACGCCCGTCGGGGCCAGACCCCCATCCGCGGGGACCACGCCGGATGCGCGTTGGGATCGCCGGCTACGGGCCCTTTCAGCACCTCCAGCAGCAGCGCGAGGTCGGTGACGTTCGTGGCGAGCGTTCCCGACGTCGACAGGTCCACCCACGATGGCACTGGCGAGCGGCCGATCAGCCCGTTCGTGGGCTTGAGGCCGGCCAGACCGCAGAAGGCGGCGGGGATCCGGACCGAGCCGCCGCCGTCGGTGCCGGTGACGACCGGGGCCAATCCCGCTGCCAGCGCCGCTGCGGACCCGCCGCTGGACCCCCCCGGCGACCACTCGGGCGCCCACGGGTTCACCGTGGCGCCGAAGAGCAGGTTGTGGGTGTACCCCTCGAACGCGAACTCGGGGGTGTTGGTCTTGCCGACCACGATGGCGCCGGCGGCGCGGAGGCGGGCGACCACCAGGGAGTCCTCCGCCGCCGGCGCGGCATCGGCGTGGACCACCGACCCGTGGGTGGTGCGCATGCCCGCCACATCCTCGGTGTCCTTCACCAGCAGCGGGAGCCCCGCGAGCGCGCCGGTGTGTGGACCGGCGTCGGCCGCGGCAGCCTCGGCACGCGCCTCCTCGGCACGCAGGGCCACCACGGCGTGCAGCCCAGCATCATGGGCCTGGATCCGGTCCAGGGAGCGGCCGACCAGCTCGGCGGCCGAGGCCCCCCCGGCGCGGACGCTGGCGGCCAGGCGCGAGATCGTCACGGCGCGCCCCGCTCGTAGACCGGTGGCCCGGCGGCCTCGAACAGCGGACCCCACCCCTCGTCGATCACGACGAAGTCCAGGTACCGCCCGTGGCCGAGCAGCGGCTGCACCCGCGCCATCACGGCGTCGAACACCGCGCGGAGCTCCTCGTCGCCGGGTTCGCCGTCGACCGCCACGCCGACCGCAGGGTGCAGCTCGCCGGCCTCGAACGCGACGTCGGCCAGCCAGGCGGACCGCACGCGCCCGGCGTTGTCGAGCGCCATCCTCAGCACCCCCAGGAACGCCTCGCCCGGCGGTCGCTCCGGCGCGGCCACCACCACCTGAGCCCCGGGCTCCAGTCTCAGTTCCTCGATCGCGTCGGATCCAGCGGGGATCGAACCCTCCGCGAGCGTCGCGAACTCCCGCCGCGTGAGCTCGCCGCCGGCCGGACCTCCGGGGTTCAGCACGATCCCCGACGTGGGCGAGGCGACGGCGAACGCGAACAGCTCCTTCGCGGGTCTGGACGTGAGCGTCACTCCGTCGCTCCTCCAGGCCATCGCCGCCTCCGCGTCGGTGAAGGCCAGCAGCTTCCACGAGCCGTCGTCCGCCGGCGGTGTCGTGAACAACCGAAGCCCCTCCGCCCGGGCGTCCACGGCCTCCGCGTCGGTCGGCAGCAGCAGCGTGGAACCGAGGAGCGCGGCGTAGAAGGCCCCCCGGGTCTCGGCGTCGTCGCGCTCGGCCACCGATCGGATCGCGGCGAGGAGCTCGGGGTTCTCCGGGGCCCGGGTCATGCGCCGCCCAGCAGACGCTCGCGCAACGCCCGGGCCCGCTCCGTCACGCCGCCGCGCGCGTCCTTCACGATCACGGTGGAGGCGTTGCGGCCGTTCACGCCCATCACGCCCCCGCCCGGGTGCGTGCCGGCGCCGCACAGGTACAGGTTCTGGATCGGCGTGCGGTAGTCGCCGTAGAACGGGATCGGCCGGAAGCTGAACAGCTGGTCGGGGACCACCTCGCCCTGCATGATGTTGCCCCCGATCAGACCGAACCGGTCCTCGATGTCCTTCGGTGTCAGCACCTCGATGTGCTCGACCGCGTCCGGAAGGTTCGGAGCGTACCGCGCGAGCTCCCCGATCACGCGGGCCCCATAGGCCTCGCGCTCGGTCTCCCACGACCCCTCACGCAGCTCGTAGGGCCCGTACTGGGTGAACGCCAGCATCATGTGCTTGCCCGCGGGCGCCAGACCATCCTCGTGGGCGGTGGGAAACATCACCTCCGCGTAGGGATGGGCGCTCGCACGACCGTACTTCGCGTCGTCGAAGGCCCGCTCCAGGTACTCCATGCTGGGGGAGACCGCCATGAGCCCGCGGTGCGGATCGCCGCCCTGGTCCCAGCTGGGATAGCGCGGCAGCTCCGACAGCGCGACATTGATCTTCACCGAGCCGCTGCGCGTGCGGAAGCGCCGGATATCGCGCACGACCTCCTCCGGCAGGCGATCGGCTCCCACCAGCTCCAGGTAGGTGGTGGTGGGGTGCGCGTTGGAGACCACGCGCGCGGCGGGGATCAGGGAACCGTCGGCGAGCTCGACCCCCACCGCCCGCCCCTCGGCGTTGATCGTGACACGCTGCACCCGGGCGCCGGTGAGGACCTCGGCGCCGGCGGCCTGGGCGGCCTGGGCCATGGCCGCCGACACCGCGCCCATGCCCCCCTTCACCC
>JALYMB010000275.1 GCA_030773935.1 Actinomycetota bacterium
GGCCCCCGACGGGACGGCCATCCGCTCCGCCGAGTCGATCGCGCGCTCCATCCGCTCCAGCATCCGGTCAACGTCCGGGTTCCCGGCCGCGACGCCTGTCGCCTCGCCGGCCCGAAGCGCCGCGGCCTCGGCCACCGAGGTGAGCTTCACGTCGATGCCGTCGGCGAGCATCGCCATCTCCCGGTCGACGGCGGCGGTGAGCTCGTCGGAGATCGCCCCCACGCGTTCGCCCACGATGTGCTCGATCCGATCCATCCGCTCCTGCGTCGCGGCCCCGTGCTCGACCATGGCCTCGCGCGTCTGGGCCGCCATACCGGCCAGCCCGTCGTCGATCGCTCCGCGGACGGTGGATTCCTGCTCCGCACCTATCCGCTCGATCAAGCCGCCGAGCGCCTGGGAGTCGGACCGGACCAGCTGCGCCAGGGAGTAGACCCGTTCCTCCAGCGCCCGGCGAAGGCCGTCCGCTGTCTGCGACATCTGCCGGCCGTTCAACCCGACCCGCTCGTTCACCTGATCCAATCGCCCGGCGAAGGACTCGATCTCCTCGCGGACGGTCTCGCGCACCCGGTCGATCGCGGCCTCGTCGAGGCCGTCCAGGGTCCGGATCTGGGCGTCGACGCGCTGAGCGAGCTGGCCCACGGCCTCGACGCCGCCCTGCACGTAGCCCTGCATGGCCTCGACGATGCGGCTCGTCTCCTGTGTGATCAGGTCGCCGTGCGCCACGATCTGCTGCTGGATCCCCTCGGTCAGCGCGCGCTCGCGTTCGTCCAGGAAGCCCATCGTCTCGGCGATGCGCCGGTCGACCTCGGCGAGCTGCTGCCGGACCGCATCGACGCCCTGCAGCATGGGCGAGTTGGCCGCCTCGTGGACCACGCGGGCGCTCTCGGCCAGGGAGTCGCGCATGCTGCGGCTCGACTGGGCCGTCTCGGCCAGCGAATCCTCGAGCCGAGCCGTGCGGACGGCGAGGGACTGGAACCGTTCGTCGCTGGACGCGATGAGACTGCGGATGGCCTGGTCGCGGGAGAGGAGCGAGATGATCCGCTCCTGCTCGGGGCGGACGTCGGCCGCCGAGGCCCGCCACATCTCGGAGGCGATCTCGCGCATCAGCGCGGTCGCCTGCTCCTCGATCCCGCGCATGCCGTCCTCGAGACGCTCGTCCACGAGCAGTTCGAGCGAGCCTCGCAACGCCTCGCGGGGTGTCGGGGGAGTAGGGTCGGAGGTGCTGGACCGTCGGGGGAACAGGCCGCGGGTGCGACCCTGTGCCTCCGGCGGGTTCGCCGGGGTTGACTCCTGCATACGGGCTCGCATTCCGGGGCCGGCGCGAGGCTTCGCGAAGCAGTGTAGGCCAGGCACATCGGCCCAACACGCACATCGAGCGGGTTTTCCCCCGGCGCGTTCAGACGCCCCGTGACCTTTGCCGGAGCCTCTCGGCGAACCCTATACTGGGTCGTCCCGATGTCCCCCTCAAAGCCGGGGACGACCGGTATCGAAGGGGCGTAGCTCAACTTGGTAGAGCACCGGTCTCCAAAACCGGCGGTTGGGGGTTCAAGTCCCTCCGCCCCTGCAAGGGAGCACCCATGAACAGGCAGATGAAGCGGATGCAGCAGCGACAGGGGAAGACCGCCCCTGAGCGGCAGGCTGCCGCGGCGACGGCTCGACGCTCCGCTTCGCAGGAGAAGAAGAAGCGCACGGCGCCCCGTCAGTTCCTGCGGGAGGTCCGTCAGGAGCTGCGCAAGGTGGACTGGCCGACGCGCGAGGAGACCACCTCCTACTCGATCGTGGTGCTCGTCACGGTGATCGTGCTCACCTCGTTCGTGTTCTTCGTCGACCTCGGGTTCTCCAAGGCGATCGTGAACCTCTTCGGCAACTAAGACCTCATGAAGGATCCCGCTGTGATCGATGAACCCATCTCTGTCCCGTCGTCCGACGCACCCGAGGCCGACGCGGCCGCCGACGCCGCCACCGAGCAGGTGGCGGCAGATGAGCAGGCCCCGGACGTCGCGACCGAGTCTCCCTCCGACGCCGGCGAGGAGCTCGCGACCGAGGCCTCCGGCCAGGTCGCAGAGTCCCAGGAGGAGGCCCAGCCCGAGGAGGCTCCAGCCGCCGACCCGCAGCCCGAGCCTGAGGAGGCTCCAGCTGCCGACCTGCAGCCCGAGACCGAAGAGGATCCGGCCGCCGACGCGGTGGAGGTTGCCGAACCGATAGAGGTCGCTGAGCCCGAGCCCGTGGAAGTCGCTGAGCCCGAGCCCGTGAAGGCTCCCGCCGCCGAGACGCGGGCCGAGACGCCCGCCCCGGCCGACGACCCCTTCGGCGGTCCCGGTGACTGGTACGTCGTGCACACCTACGCCGGGTACGAGAACAAGGTGAAGACCAACCTCGAATCGCGCATCCACACGATGCAGATGGAGGACAAAATCTTCCGGGTCCACATCCCCATGGAAGACGTCATGGAGATCAAGAGCGGCAAGAAGCAGGTCGTGCAGAAGAAGGTGTTCCCGGGGTACCTGCTCGTGAAGATGTTCTACGACAACGACTCCTGGTACGTCGTGCGCAACACGCCGGGCGTGACCGGCTTCGTCTCGGCCGGGACGGGCTCCAAGCCCACGCCCCTCTCCAAGCGGGAGATCGAGAAGATCCTCGTGGTGAAGAAGCAGGAGGTGAAGCCGCAGTTCCGCCTCGGCTTCGAGGAGGGCGACATCGTGCGGATCATCTCCGGACCCTTCGCCGACTTCAACGGCACGATCAACGAGATCAACATGGACCAGAGCAAGTTGAAGGTCCTCGTGAACATCTTCGACCGGGAGACCCCGGTCGAGCTCGGCTTCGACCAGGTGTCGAAGGTCTAGCGAGAGAAGATCGGTCTGAAGTAGCGAAGCGATAGACCGAGAGAGAAGATCGGTCTGAAGGAAAGACCGACGAGACGATTGCGGGAGGCCGGTTCGACCCGCCGCTCGGACCGCAGGAGGTGAAGAGCTCATGGCTCCGAAGAAGAAGAAGGTCATCGCCCTCGTCAAACTGCAGATCAGGGCCGGCCAGGCCACGCCCGCCCCGCCCGTTGGCACGGCGCTGGGTCAGCACGGCGTGAACATCATGGACTTCTGCCGGCAATACAACGAGGCCACGCAACAGTTTGCAGGCCAGGTGATCCCGGTCGAGCTCACGATCTACGAGGATCGCTCGTTCACGTTCGTGACCAAGCAACCGCCGGCCGCGGAGCTGATCAAGAGCGCCGCCGGGATCGAGAAGGGTTCCAGCGAGCCCAACCGGGACAAGGTGGCCATGCTGTCGCAGGCGCAGGTCCGCCGGATCGCCGAGCAGAAGATGGTCGATCTGAACGCGAACGACGTGGACATGGCCATGCGGATCATCGCCGGCACCGCGCGCAGCATGGGCGTGGAGGTGGAGGCATGAGCGGGCCGGGCAAGCGGTACCGCGAGGCCGCCGGCCTGTTCGACAGGGACAAGGAGTACCTCCCTGATCAGGCGCTCCAGATCATCAAGTCGTTCCCGCCGACGAAGTTCGACGAGACAGTCGAGGTCGCCTTCCGGCTGGGCATCGACACGCGAAAGGCCGATCAGTCGCTCCGGGGCACCGTGTCGCTGCCCCACGGAACCGGCAAGTCGGTGCGCGTCGGCGTGTTCGCGGTCGGCGAGAAGGCCCGCGAGGCCAAGGAGGCGGGCGCCGACGTCGTGGGTGGCGAGGAGCTCGTCGAGGAGGTCATGAAGGGCACCATCGACTTCGAGGCCGCCGTGGCCACCCCGGACATGATGGCCGCGGTCGGCAAGGCCGGCCGGGTGCTTGGACCGCGGGGTCTCATGCCGAACCCCAAGACCGGCACCGTCACCAACGACATCGCGAAGGCCGTCGCCGACATCAAGGGCGGCAAGGTGGAGTACCGGGCGGACCGCACAGGCAACGTGCACTTGCTGATCGGCAAGCGATCCTTCGAGCAGCGGCAGCTCCTGGAGAACTACCTCGCCGTGCTCGACGAGCTGCAGAAGGCCAGGCCGTCGTCCGCGAAGGGCCGTTACATCAAGACCCTCACCGTCTCCACCACCATGGGCCCCGGCGTGAGGATCGATCCCCCGCACGCGAAGGAGCTCGACAGCCGCTCGGTCTGACCTCCCGACGCTTGAGCGTTCGAACCGGAGCCGGCCCCTCGGGCCGGCTCCTTACGTTCTCCCGTGACCTGGGCTGCGGCCCCCCGTACGGAACTTGAGTCCCCTCGGGTCGAATGGGCCGCTCGTCCCGGCGAATTGGACCAAAGACCTAGTGTCCCGAATGTCTGGTCACGCAACGATGTCGCTTGGCGTCGGCCGATCTGAGGGGATCGCAACACCTCGGGCGGCCGGCGTTCGTTTTCGACACCCATGGTCAGTCAGGCTCCGACCCCCCCGGAGACAGGAGAACGAGAGATGGTTCGATCCGCTGCCCCCACCGATCGCCGGTCCGCGCGAAGCCCATTGTCGCGACTCCTCGTCGCCGCCGGGATCATCTTCGCGATCTCGATCCAGTCCCTCCCGGCCATCGCAGCCACGATCCAGACCGACCTGTTCATCTACATGAACGGCGACACGGTCACCGTGACCGGTGACGGATTCGGACCCGCGGAGACCGTCGACGTCGTCACGACATCGCCGACGGCGGCACCGGTCGACTCGGGCAACGCGGACACCGACGAGCTCGGCAACTTCTCGTACCGGTTCATCCTGTCGACCGACGAGTCAGGCCTGTTCGACGTCGTAGCGACCGGTCGCACCTCCGGCTTGCAAGCCACGACCCAGTTCGACCCTCCGGCCATCTCGGTCACGCCCGGCTCGAACAACTTCGGCAACGTCACCGTGGGCTCCACGAGCAGCGCGGCGACTTTCACGATCACGAACACAGGCTCTGGGACCAACAACAAGCTGACGGTCACAGCTGTGTCGTCCTCGAGCTCCCGGTTCCCGGTGACCGTCACCGGCCTGCCCGTAACGCTGAATCCGAACGCAACGAAGACGTTCACGGTGGCCTTCTCTCCCACCGCTCCGGGCGCGGCCTCGGCGACGATCACCGTCGCATCCGATGCAGCCTCGGGCATCTCGACCGCCGGCGTGAGCGGCAACGGGGTTGCCGTCGTCACGGACACGACCGCC
Source organism: Actinomycetota bacterium (assembly GCA_030773935.1). Lineage (GTDB taxonomy): Bacteria > Actinomycetota > UBA4738 > UBA4738 > HRBIN12 > JALYMB01. The sequence continues at coordinate 5,136 of JALYMB010000275.1, forward strand.
CCCACGATCAACTGTGGAAGCGCCGACGCCGCATGGCACGGGTCGAACGTCTCGATCGCCTGTACGGCGAGCGACGGCGGCTCCGGCCTGGCGAACGCCGGCGACGCCAGCTTCAACCTGTCGACGAGCGTGGCATCCGGATCTGAGACCGCGAACGCGTCCACGAACAGCCGGAGCGTCTGTGACGTGGCCGGCAACTGTGCCACGGCCGGCCCGATCGCCGGGAACAAGATCGACCGCAAGGCTCCCGGCCAGACCGTCTGCGACTCGCCCGACGGCAACTGGCACAAGCTGAACCAGACCCTGCAGTGCACCTACACCGACGGTGGCTCGGGTCCGGCCTCCCAGACCGTGGACCTGTCCACCTCCGTCGCCGACGGGGTCGAGACGGCCAACGCCTCGGCCTCCGCCGGTGCCGCCCAGGCCTGTGACGGGGTCGGCAACTGCGCCGCCTCGCCCGCCGACATCGCCGGGAACAAGATCGACCGCAAGGCTCCGGCTCTGACCTGCTCGGTCCCCGACGGTCTGTGGCACGGCGAGGACACCCTGCTCGCCTGCACCGCGACCGACGGTGGCTCCGGCCTGGCCGACGCCGCAGACGCGAGCTTTGACCTGTCGACCTCGGTGGCCGACGGGACGGAGACCTCCAACGCCTCCACCGGTTCCCACCAGGTCTGCGACGGCGTGACCAACTGCGCCACCGCCGGCCCGATCGCGGGCAACAAGGTGGACCGCAAGGCTCCGGTCATCAGCTGTGACGCCGCTCCGAGCGACTGGCAGTCGGGCAACGTGACGATCGCCTGCACGGCGACCGACGGTGGCTCCGGCCTGGCCGACGCCTCCGACGCGAGCTTCAACCTGACGACCTCCGTGGCCGCAGGGACGGAGACTTCCAACGCCTCCACCGGCTCCCACCAGGTCTGCGACGGCGTGGACCACTGCGCCACCGCCGGCCCCATCGCGGGCCTGAAGGTCGACCGCAAGGCGGCGGTCATCAGCTGTGACGCCGCTCCGAGCGGCTGGCAGTCGGCCAACGTCACGATCGCCTGCACGGCGACCGACGGTGGCTCCGGCCTGGCCGACGCCGCCGACGTCAGCTTCGACCTGTCGACCTCCGTGGCCGACGGGGTCGAGACGGCCAACGCCTCCACCGGTTCCCACCAGGTCTGCGACGGCGTGACCAACTGCGGTACCGCCGGCCCGATCTCCGGCATCAAGATCGACCGCAAGGCACCGGCACTCAGCTGCTCGGTCCCCGACGGTCTGTGGCACGGCGAGAACACCCTGCTCGCCTGCACCGCCACCGACGGTGGCTCCGGCCTGGCCGACGCCGCAGACGCGAGCTTCGACCTGTCGACCTCGATGGCCGACGGGACGGAGACCTCCAGCGCCTCCACCGGTTCCCACCAGGTCTGCGACGGCGTGACCAACTGCGCCACCGCCGGCCCGATCGCGGGCAACAAGGTGGACCGTAAGGCCCCGGTCATCAGCTGTGACGCCGCTCCGAGCGGCTGGCAGTCGGCCAACGTCACGATCGCCTGCACGGCGACCGACGGTGGCTCCGGCCTGGCCGACGCCTCCGACGCGAGCTTCAACCTGACGACCTCCGTGGCCGCAGGGACGGAGACTTCCAACGC
>JALYMB010000276.1 GCA_030773935.1 Actinomycetota bacterium
AGCGCCACGCGCTGGCGCTGGCCGCCCGAGAGCTGATCGGGGTAGCGCTCTCGGTAGTGTGCGAGCTGGACGAGCTCGAGGAGCTCGTTCACGCGGGCGCGCTGCGCGGTCTTCGACTCCTTGCGCACGTTCAGCCCGAACGCCACGTTCTCCCCGACCGTCATGTGCCGGAACAGGGCGTAGTGCTGGAAGACGAACCCGACCCGCCGCTCCTGCACGCTCACGGCGGTGAGCTCCTCCTCGCCGATCCAGATCCTGCCCGAGGTGGGCTCCTCGAGACCGGCGATCATCCGCAGCACGGTGCTCTTGCCGGATCCGCTGGGACCCAGCAGCGCGGTGACCGCGCCCTCCGGTGCGGTGAACGTCACATCCGATACGGCGGCGAAATCACCGAATCGCTTCGTCAGCTGCTCGACCACGATCGGCTTCGTCATCCCTGGTCCTCTCTGGTGATGCGTCGCTTGAACCACTCGATCGCCACCAGCAGGATGACCGATATGGCGGCGAGCGTCAGCGCCACGACGTATCCCTGCGCGGTCTGACGCTCCTCGACCGCTCGGAAGATGTAGACGGTGGCGGTCTCCGTCTGTCCCTGGATCGCGCCCGACACGATCAGGACGGCGCCGATCTCGCCGATCGCCCGGGCCGCCGAGAGCGCCACCCCGTAGAGCAGCGCCCACCGGATGTTCGGCAGGGTCACGCGGAAGAAGCTCTTCCACACCGACGCCCCGAGCGTCCGCGCGGCGTCCTCTTCCGCGGTCCCGAGCTCCTCCAGGACCGGTTGGACCTCGCGCACCACGAACGGGATCGAGATGAAGACGGTGACGAGGATCATCGACGGCAGGGCGTAGACGATCTGGATGCCGCGCGCGTCGAAGAAGTCGGCGAACCACCCGTTGCGACCGAACAGGATGATGGCGGCCAGACCCACCGTGACGGGGGACAGCGCGAAGGGCAGGTCCACGAAGGCGTTCATCATGGCGCGCCCGCGGAACCGCTGCCGCACGAGCACCCAGGACACGATGACGCCCAGGACGGCCGTCATCACCACCGTGATGGCGGCGATGATCCCCGTGAGCAGGAACGCGTGACGGACATCCGACTCCCCGAACGTCTCGGTCACGACGTGCCAGCCGGGCCTCAGCGCCGTCCAGGCGATGTCGACGAGCGGGAGCAGCAGCAGCGCAGCCACGTAGACGACGACGACGGAGACCAGGGCTCCCCGGACGAGCCGGCGACGGCGCAGGTCGGTCCGGGCTGCGGGCGCGGCGGGCGCGGTGCCGATCGCGCTCACTCGCCCGCCGCCTCTCGGGGTCGCGTGAGGCGGGCGGTGATCAGCACCAGGACGAACGCGATCGCGAACAGCAGGGTCGCCACCGCCGCGGCCTCCTCGGGCCGGAACTGGCTGGCGAGCTGGAAGATGAAGACGGGCGCGGTCAGGGTCTTTCCGGTGATGTTGCCGCTCAGGATCACGATGCTGCCGAACTCGCCGGTGGCCCGGGCGAACGACAGCAGCGCCCCGGCCGCGACGGCGGGCGTGATGGCCGGCAGCACGACGCGCCGGAAGGTCGTCCATCCGTTGGCGCCGAGGGTCGCGGCCGCCTCCTCCTCCGCCGGGTCCAGCTCCAGCAGCACGGGCTGCACCGTGCGGATCACGAACGGCAGGGTGATGAACAGCAGCGCGAGCTCGATGCCGAGCGGCGCGAAGATCACGTGGATGCCCAGGCGCTCGAGGAAGCCGCCGATCGGTGCGTTGGGGCCGTACATGGCCACCAGCGCGAGGCCCGTCACGAGGGTGGGGATCGCGATGGGGAGGTCGACGATCGTGGACAGCAGGTTGCGTCCGCGGAAACGGAACCGCACGAGCACGTAGGCGATGAGCGTGCCGACCACGGCGTTCACCACCGCCGTGATCGTGGACGTGATGAGGGTGAGCCGGATCGCCGCGGTGGCGCCCGGGACCGCCAGGGCCGACCGCAGCCATCCGAGCCCGTCCCCGTACCCCTTCGTGACGATCGCCGCCACCGGGAGGGCGACCATCAAGCCGAGGTAGGCGAGGGCGGCGCCGCGGAGACTCAGGTGACGCAGCCGTGCAGCTGACCGCGGGGAGAACCTCCGGGTCCGACTGCGAAGAGAGACCTCCGAGACGCCGCCCATCGCCGGCTCTAGCCCCCCGCGATCGCCGTCGTGGCGATCCCCGAGTCGCTGAAGAGCTTGTCGTTCAGGGCGCTCCAGCCGCCGAAGTCGTCGACGGTCCAGAGGTCCTCGATCTCCGGGAACCCGTTCGCCGGGTCGCCCTTCTTCGCCTTGGCCAGATCGGTGGAGCGCAGGAAGCCGACGCTCGTGTAGAGATCCTTGACCTCCGGCGTGTGCAGGTAATCCACGAACGCCTCGGCCACGTCGCGGACGCAGTCCTTGTCGACGTTCGCGTCCACCAGCGCGACCGGGTTCTGGATCAGCACCGACGAGGGCGGGTACACGGCCTCGTCGTCCAGACCGGCGTCGTTCGCGGTCTTCACCTCGTTCTCGTAGGTGACGGCCACATCGCCGTTGCCCGACTCGAAGTTCTGGATCGAGTCCCGCGCGCTCTTGTCGAACGTCAGCACGTTGCCGAGCACGCCCTGAAGCAGGGACGTGGCACCGGCCTCGTCGTCCTTGGTGACGCCGGCATAGCCGTGAAGCGCCGAACCCCACGCCGAGACGAGGTTCCACCGGGCGCCGCCGCTCTGGGCCGGGTCGGGCGTCATGACCTCGACGCCGCTGGCCGCGAGGTCGTTCCAGTCCTTGATGCCCAGCGGGTTGCCGGGCCGGACGTCGAAGACCACGACCGAGGTCGAGACCATGCCCGCGTCGGGCGCGTCGGTCCAGTCGTGCGTGATCAGGCCGGCGTCCTTGATCTGATCCACGTCGGGCGCCAGCGACAGCGCGACCACGTCGGCGGGCTGGCCGCCCACGACGTTGCCGGCCTGCGTGGTGGAGCCCGCGTACGACTCCTGGAAGATCACGCTCTGGTCGTTGTGATCCTCCTTCCATTGCGACTGGAAGGCGGGGATGATCTTGCCGTAGACCTCTCGCGGCGTGCTGTACGCCACGAAGTTGATGATCGGCTTCTCGGCGGGCGTGCAGGGCCCGCCGGCTTCATCGGTGTTGCCGCTCGACGAGCATGCGCCGAGCACCAGTGCCGGTAGGGCCAGCGCTGCGATCGCGCGCAGACGGGACCTCCGTGATGAAAACAGAGCCATCCGAACTCCTTTCGGTTACCCGACGCATGCGTCGGAGACCTGGGTCAAGGGGCCCGGTCTCCGGTGGTCCGGTCAACCGAACGTGCTTGCTTCGTCGCTCTCGCACCGGCGAGCTGCAGGGCCGTTCGTGGCGGGAGCGGAGCGTCCGCGCTCTCCGGTGGTCCGGTCGAGCGGCGTACGCGAACAGCTGTACCGGCTGCGATAGGGAGTGTCAAGCGACCCGACGGCCGAACCGCTGCCTGTAACGCGAATGTCACATCTTCGGCCCGGGATCCCCGGGATAGCGGTCGTACAGGTCGCTGGCCGGATCGAAGAAACCGCCGGCCGGCCGCGCGTGGGCGTGCCAGTGGTCGGGGATCCTTCGCCGCTCGCCGTCGACCCAGTACCCCTCGTCGCCGTACCGCTCGGCGGCCACCCCCTCCAGACGTCTCAGGAGGCGTGCCTCGAGCTCGGGGTCCGGCAGCCCGTGCGTGCGCCACACGACCATAGGGGTTGCGCACACCATGCAGTCCGCGACCCAGCAGTCGTCGTCCTCGAGGTGCCACGTCGTCAGACGTTCGGCCGAGCACAGCAGGCAGTCGCTCATGCCGCCTCCAGACCCGAGCACTCGTCACCCTCGTGGACGCCGTGGTCGCGGAACCAGCCCGCGTTGGCCTCGACGGCCAGCGTGTACGGCGCCCGGGCACTGTAGGTGGGGCAGGGGTCGGCCCGGCAGGGCGTCATGTTCGCCAGCGTCACGACCCTGCCGTCTTGGCTCACGAACGCGATCGACAGCGGGATCAGGGTGTCCTTCATCCAGAAGGAGGCGGTCGACGGTTCCCCGAACGCGAACGCCATGCCCTCGTCGGCCGGCAGATCCCGGGTGCCCATCAGGCCGTGTGCACGCTCGTCCGGGGAGTCCGCGACACGCACGAACAGGGATCTGTCGCCCTGCGCGGCATGGAACACCACCTCGCGGGTTGGCCCGCTG
>JALYMB010000277.1 GCA_030773935.1 Actinomycetota bacterium
TCCTTCGGACGCCAGCGTCACGAGATCGGACGGTTCCAGGAGGAGAACCAGAGGCTCACCGGCCTCCAGATCCGCCAGACCATGATCGGTCGCTCGTTCTTCGCGGTCGTCGGCACCTTCTTCTCCATCACCCCGGCGCTCGTCTACATCGCGACGGGGTTCGTCAACCAGGGGCGGGCGGTGCCGGCGATCTCCTTCGGCGCCCTGGTCGCCTTCACCACCCTGCAGTCACGGCTGTTCTTCCCGATCGGGTCGATGCTCCAGATCTCCACCGACGTGCAGTCGTCCATGGCCCTGTTCGACCGGGTCTTCGAGTACCTCGACATGGAGCACGAGATCACCGACGGTCCCGACGCCGTCGCCGTCGAGCCGGAACGGGTACAGGGCCGGGTCGCCTTCAACGGCGTGTGGTTCCGCTACGACTCGCCGGATCCTGAGACCCCCGTGTCGCCGCTGCCCGAAGGCCACGAGCGCCGGGAGTGGACGCTGGAGGACGTCAGCCTCGACATCGAACCGGGCCAGCTCGCGGCGCTCGTAGGCCCCAGCGGCGCCGGCAAGACAACCATGACCTACCTCGTGCCGCGGCTGTACGACGTGCAGCAGGGTGCGGTGGAGATCGACGGCCTCGACGTGCGGAAGATCGCGCTGGACTCCCTCGGCGACATCATCGGCGTCGTGACCCAGGAGACCTACCTCTTCCACACCACGATCCGGCGCAACCTGATGTACGGCCGGCCGGACGCCTCGCAGGAGGAGATGGAAGCGGCCGCGAGGGCCGCGAACATCCACGACCGCATCGCCGAACTGCCGGAGGGATACGACACGGTCGTCGGTGAGCGCGGGTACAAGCTCTCGGGCGGGGAGAAGCAGCGGCTGGCGATCGCTCGCGTGATCCTGAAGGACCCGCGGATCCTGATCCTCGACGAGGCGACGTCCTCACTCGACACCACCTCGGAACGGCTGGTGCAGGCCGCGCTGGAGCCGCTGATGGAGGGGCGCACCACGATCGCCATCGCGCACCGCCTCTCCACGATCCTGAAGGCCGACGTGATCTTCGTGATCGATCGCGGGCGCGTGGTGGAGCGCGGGACACACGAGAAGCTGTTGGTGAACGGCGGGATCTACGCGCAGCTCTACGAGCAGCAGTTCCGGGGCGGGCTCGTCCAGGCCGAGTGCGAGGACGGCGTGATCCTGGCTTCCGGCGAGGTCGTGCCGACCGGCAGCGGGTAGCTACAGCCGCTTGGAGAACGACAGCAGGACGAAGCCGTCCTCGAAGAGCCGGTCGGCCCCGCGCTCGTAGCCGAGCCTCGCGTACATCCGCTGCGCAACAGGCATGCGCGGCGTCGTGTGCAACGTGACGAGCGTGCGGCCCCGCTCACGGGCCCGTTGCTCGCAGGCGGCCATCAGGGCCCGGGCCACCCCGCGACCGCGGGCATCCTGCGCAACGCCGAGCATCCGTATGTGAGCCTCCTCCGACCCGAGCGGGCCGTCGCCCGCCTCATCGGTGCGGCCGTCCACCTCGATCGTGGCCGTCCCCAGGATCCGCCCGTCCTCGACCGCGACGAGCACGGTGGTCCGATCCACGCGTCCGGCGACGTCGGCGATATGGCGCAGGTAGTCCTCCCAGGCCGACTCGCCCGCTCGGACGAACTCCCGGTAGGCGTCGGCCGTGACCCGGCCGGCCTCCTCGTACTCCTGCGAGCGGGCCTCGCGGACCTGGATCGTCATGGAGGGAGGCTACCGAACCGGGGGACGGGACCGTCAGGCTGGTTGACCATCGACCGTCCTGCCGCCACCATGGGTGGCATGGTGGGTACGGACCTGGGCCGACTCCTGCTCGAGAGCCATCGGGCGTTGGCGACGGAGCTCGTGGCGTTGCTCTCCGAGCGTGGCTATCCCGACATCCGGGCGGGCCATGCGGCCGTCTTCCTGCACATCGACCGTCGCGCGGGCACCCGCCTCACCGAGCTCGCCCGGCGGGCGCGGATGACGAAACAGGGCATGATGCTCGTCGTCGACGACCTCGAGGGACGCGGATACGTCCGTCGGGTGCCCGACTCCGAGGACGGCCGCGCGAAGGTGGTGAAGCTCACCGCGCACGGCCGCCGTTGCGCGGCGGAATCACGCCGGGCCGCCCAGGCGCTGGAGACCCAGACGAGGCGCCTGCTGGGTGATCGGCGGTACGACACGCTCCGCGAGGCGCTCGAGGAGGTGGCCGCGACCCGCGGCGGGTTCGACGAGGAGTAGCTGCCAGGGGGGAACGAGTGACCGATCTGTTGCATACCGACAAGCTCGTCTTCAATCAGAAGGCGAAGCTGATCGAGCTGAACACCGAATTCAAGATCCGCGATATCCAGGGCAACGAGATCGGCATGATCCGACAGGAGGGTCAGTCCACCGCGAAGAAGATCGCCCGGTTCGTATCGTCCCTGGATCAGTTCATGACGCACACCCTCGCGGTGTTCGACGACGAGAACGTTCGAGTCGTGGAGCTGACGCGGCCCCGGAAGATTATGAAGTCCACCGTCGTGGTGAAAGACGGGGACGGCGCGGATGTCGGCAGGATCGTGCAGCGGAACATGGTCGGAAAAATCCGGTTCGGACTCGAGGATGCGCAGGGAGCCGAGGTGGGCTCCATCAACGCCGAGAACTGGCGTGCCTGGAACTTCAGCATCAAGGACGCTGCCGGTGTCGAGGTTGCGCGCATCACCAAGACCTGGGAGGGCCTGGCCAAGACCCTGTTCACGACCGCAGACGATTACCTGCTCGAGGTGAGCGGCTCGCCCGGCCCTGTCCTCCGCACGCTCATCCTGGCCTCCGCGGCGGGCGTGGACCTGGCGTTGAAGCAGGACGCGCGCGGGCTCAGCTAGCCGGTCAGCGCCGGCCGGGAGGCGGAGAACCTGCTCAGGTCCACGGCGGGCCTCTCCCCGATCGCGAGCCGCGCCAGCTGTTCGCCGACGAAGGGGACGAACTTGAAACCGTGGCCGCTGCAGGGTGAGCCGATCACGACCGGACCCACCCGATCGATCACGAAGTCCTCGTCGGGGGTGTTCGTGTACAGGCACGTGTCGGTGCGACCGGTCGCGCGGTAGCGCGAGACGTGGTCCGCGGCGTAGGTCTCCACAGCGGCCACGCGCGCCGGATCCGGATCGAACGTGCGCTCGTCCGCCCCGATGGAAGGACCCGACATGTGCAGGGCGATCTTGAAGTGGCCGGGCTCCATGGGGTCGGGAACCCAGTAGGGCGTGTGGACGGGATCGGCCTGCCAGTCGATGATCGTCGGCAGGGGCGCGGGGTCGTCGAGCTCGAAGTACGTGACCTGCTCGAAGCTGGGGACGAGCGGCAGGGCCGTCCCCGCGGCGCCCAGAAGCTCCGCGGCCCAAGGGCCGGCCGTGACGACCGCCACCGGCGCCCGGACCACCTCACCGTCGGACGTCACCACCTCGACGCCCCCGTCCGAGGGACGCAGCCGGTCCACCACGGTCCGCTCGCGGATGGTCGCCCCGTGCG
>JALYMB010000278.1 GCA_030773935.1 Actinomycetota bacterium
CAGCAACGCCATCTCCTCGAGCGGGTTCCCGTCGTAGAGCACCAGGTCGGCCTCCTTCCCGGGCTCGACCGTTCCGACATCGTCCAGGCCCAGCAGGGCGGCACCGTTCGCGGTGCCGGCCTGCATCGCCCGCAGCGGCGTCATGCCCCACGCCACCATGTACATCAGCTCGCGCGGCGCGTTGCCGTGCGCGTTGAACGGCGTGCCGGCATCGGTGCCGCACACGTGCAACACCCCCTCGCGCACGGCCCGGCGCTGGGCGTCGCGCGCCGCGCCCTCAACCTCCCGGGCCTTCGTCACCGCGTACTCGGGTACCTCGTCGGCGTGGTCGATGATCCCGCGCAGCGCGCAGATCGTGGGAGACCGGTAGGTACCGCGCGCCTTCATCTCCTTGGCGATCTCCGCGGTCACGAAGTTGCAGTGCTCCACCGAGTCCACGCCGGCGCGCACCGAGGCCAGGATCCCCTCGGCGCCGATCGCGTGCGCCGCCACCTTGCGACCCCACTTGTGTGCCTCGTCTACCGCCGCCTCCAGCTCGGCGGGGGTGTACGCCGTGAACGTCGCGCCGATGCCGGGCGTGAGCACGCCTCCGGTCGCCACGATCTTGATCGCGGTGGCGCCGGAACGGATCTCCTCGCGAACGGCCTTGCGCAGGTCGTCGGGACCGTCCACCTCGCGCGCGAACCCCACGTTGTGGCCGTGACCACCCGTGATCGTGAGCGCCCGGCCCGCCGCGAACACCCGCGGTCCCGGGATCAGCCCCTCACCGACCGCGCGCGCGACGTCACAGCTCACGCCCGCCATCCCGCCCAGATCACGCACGGTGGTCACGCCGTGCGCCAGGTGACGCTTCAGGTTCGCGGCGGCCTTCAGCGCCGCGAGCCCCGGCGTGAGCTCACGGGCCTCTGCGGCGAAGTCCGCGACGCCGTCGTACTGCAGGTGCACGTGGACGTCGATCAACCCGGGGGTCAGGGTCCGGCCGGCCCCCGGCTCCTCGTGTGCGCCCCGCGCGGCGCGGGGGGCACGCGCGTGCGCACCGACCCACTCGATCGCGCCGCCGGTCACCAGCACGCCCTGCTTGGTCTTGAGAGCGTGGCCGTCGAACAGCGTGACGCCGGAGAAATACACGCCCACGCCTCATCCCTTCCCGGGCCTTCCTCGGGTCCGTGCCGGGCATCATGCCACCCGCCCACGCCGGCCGTCAGGAGCCGGGACGCGGGCGTGGACGTCGTGGCCCTCGGGTAGGATGCCGGGTCACGTCGTCCGGCTGCCCCCGGCCGGCGATCTCGCTTTCGAGGAGGCTGCACACGTGCTGGACGTCGCGAAGATGGCGGTCGACGCCGCTCTGAAGGCGGGCGCCGACTACGCGGATGCACGCGTGGGAACGGACCTCACCGAGGGGATCACGGTCCGCAACCAGGAGATGGAGGGGATCGACCGCTCCGAGTCCACCGGCCTCGGGGTGCGGGTCCTGGTCAACGGCCGCTGGGGCTTCGCGGCCACGGCGCGCCTGGACGAGGGCGAGATCGCTCACGCCGCCGCCTCCGCTGTGCAGATCGCGAAGGCCGCCTCCCGGTTGCCGAGCGAGCCGGTGAGGCTCTCCGCCGTGGAGCCCGTGACGGGCTCGTGGCGCAGCCCGATGAACGAGGACTCCTTCACCGTGCCGCTGGAGGAGAAGGTGGCGCTGCTGATGGAGGCCACGCGCCGGATGCAGGGGGTCAAGGGCGTCACGTTCGCCGAGGGTGGGATCGATCTGTTCCGGCGCAGCACGTGGTTCGCCTCCAGCGAGGGCGCCGCCATCGACCAGGTCACCACGCACTCGGGCGGCGGCATCGAGGCCACGGCCATCGCCGACGGCGAGGTGCAGCACCGCTCGTTCCCCAACTCGTTCCGCGGTCACGTGAAGGCGAGCGGCTATGAGCATATCCGCATGCTGGGTCTGGTTGAGGAGGCCGAGCACACCGCCACCCAGGCGGTGGAGCTCCTGGACGCGCCGGAGTGTCCCTCCGGGATCACGACCCTGATCCTGGACAGCGGCCAGATGGAGCTGCAGGTCCACGAGTCGATCGGCCACGCCGTGGAGCTCGACCGCGTCCTCGGGATGGAGGAGGCCTATGCGGGTTCGTCGTTCGTGCGGCCCGAGGACCGCGGCACGCTGCGCTACGCCAGCCCGCTGGTCTCCATCACCGCCGACGCCGCCCTGCCGGGCGGCCTGGGCTCGTTCGGCTGGGACGACGAGGGCGTTCCGGCCCAGCGCACGCCGATCATCGTGGACGGCGTGTTCCAGGAGTTCATCTCCAGCCGCGAGACCGCCACGCGGATCGGCGAAGTGTCGCAGGGCGCCATGCGCGCCGATGGCTGGCAGAACCTGCCCCTGATCCGCATGACGAACATCTCGATCGAGCCGCGCGAGGGCTCACTCGCGGACATCATCGGCGACACGAAGGACGGCATCTACATGTGCACGAACCAGTCGTGGTCGATCGACGACAAACGTGTGAACTTCCAGTTCGGGTGCGAGATCGCCTGGCGCATCAAGGACGGCAAGGTCACCACGATGTACCGGAACCCGAACTACGCTGGGATCACGACGGAGTTCTGGGGGTCGTGCGACGCGGTGGCCGGCCGCGAGGAATGGACCCTGTGGGGGACCCCCAACTGCGGGAAGGGTCAGCCGCCCCAGACGGGTCGCGTGGGCCACGGCACCTCGCCCGCCCGTTTCCGCGACGTTCAGGTGGGGGTGCGCTGATGCCGGGGCTGATCGGCCCCGACGGGTTCCAGCAGGTGGCACAGGCGGCCCTGGATCTCGACGGGGTCGACGGCGTCGAGGTGCTGTACATGCACGAGTTCGGCGGTCTCACACGGTTCGCGTCCTCGGAGATCCACCAGAGCACCTACCGGGAGGACACCGCACTGCGTGTGCGCGTGGTCTCGCAGAGCCGCGTTGGCGTGGCCTCCTCCAACGACTTCAGCGCCAAGGGCGCGCGCAGGGCCGCCGAGAGCGCCAAGGAGATGGCCTCGGTGGTCGGGGCCGACCCCCTGTTCCCCGGTCTGGCAGGCCCGGCGCAGCCGAAGGAGCGCGACGCGTTCGACGAGGCCACGGCCGCGGCGACACCCGAAGCTCGTGCGGAGGGCGTCGCCCAGCTCGTGGGGCGGTCCCCCGCCGGGTTCACGGCCGCCGGCGCGTACGAAACCATGGCGGTGGAGATCGGTGTGGCCACCACCGCAGGACAGTTCGTCTGGGAGCCCACCACGCAGGCCTCGCTCACCACGGTGATCTCGGGCGGCGAGGGCGGCAACGGCTTCGCCGAGACGTTCGCCGGCAGCGTCGCGGAGGTGGATCCCGAGACGATCGGCGCGCGGGCGGCGGACAAGGCGGTGACCTCGCAGCGACCGAAGCCGCTCGATCCCGGGGTGTACACGGTGGTGCTGGAGCCCGCCGCGGTCTCGACCCTGGTCGGTTTCCTGGCCTGGATCGGTCTCGGGGGCAAGTACCTGGCTGAGGGCCGGTCGTGCCTGTCGGGCAAGGAGGGACAACAGGTGGTAGCGCCCAGCGTGTCGCTGTGGGACGACGCGGCAGACCCGCAGACGCTCGGTGTGACGTTCGACTTCGAGGGCGTGCCACGGCAGCGCGTTGACATGATCACCGACGGCGTGTTCCGCGACGGCGTGTATGACATGCGCACAGCCAAGCAGACCGGCAAGCAGAGCACCGGCCATGCGCTCCCCTCGCCGAACCCGGATGGCCCGTTCCCGCTCAACATGTTCATGGAGACCGGCGACGCCACGGTGGAGGACATGATCGCGGCCACCGATCACGGGGTTCTGGTCACGCGTTTCCACTACTCCAACGTCGTGAACCCGGTGGAGTCCAGCATCACCGGCATGACTCGCGACGGCACGTTCTTGATCTCCGACGGGGAGATCGCCGGCCCCGTCATGAACTTCCGGTTCACACAGTCGATCCTTGAGGCGCTGTCGGCGGTGTCCATGATCGGCAGCACGACGGAGCTGGCCAGCGAGTTCTTCTTCAGTGCCTCACGCGTGCCGGCGTTGAAGATCGACCATTTCAACTTCAGCAGCCGCAGCGACCACTAGCCGCGACGGGGGCTGCGGGCCAGCTTCAGCGCGAGGACCGGACACGCGGAGACGGCCCGCTTCGCGTGGGCCTCGAGGTCGGGCCCGATCTCGCCACCCTCGATGATGGGGAAGCCCCAGTCGTCCAGTCGGATCCGCTCGGGGAACAGGTCCGCGCACAGACCGTGCCCGTCGCACGCGATGGGGTCCACGGTGAGGCGGCTCGGCGCGGTCATCGGCGGCGACCCTCGTCGTCGAGCGGCAGCACCGGATCGTGCACCGTCGCCGAGCAGGTACCGGCGCCGTGGCGCCGGACCTCGTCGCCGAACACAGTGAGGGCGCTCCGCACGAACCGCACCGCGCCGTCGGGGAGCCGGCAGGCCCCGCGGCCCTCGACGTCGCCCGCCCACCGCAGCAGGCGGTCGGTGACGGCGGCATCGGCCTCGCGTCGCGCGAGCTTCGCGAGGCTCCCACC
>JALYMB010000279.1 GCA_030773935.1 Actinomycetota bacterium
GTTCAGAGCTCGTCCGCGGAGACGCTCTCGCCGGGGAAGAACGCCGGGAGGTACCTGCGGTTTACGTCCAGAAACGCCTCCAGGAGGGGCGCGGCGATGTCGTAGTCACCCACGAGCGGGTTCGTCATGAGCGCCCTGAGCGCCAGCGTTCTGTCGCCACTCGTCGCCGCATCGATCGTGAGCTGCTCGTATGCCTTCGCGTGCTGAACCAGACCGAGCATGTCGGGTGCGAGTGGCTCCAGCGGCAAGGGATGCGCGCCCTCGCGGTCGATCCGTGCAGGGATCTCTACGACCGCGGCGTCCGGCAGATCCGCGATCGCGCCGTCGTTTCGCACGTTCACCACCTGGACGTCTCCGGTTCCGGCGTGCAAAGAGGCAACCAGGGCCGCCGCCGCCTCGGAGTAGTAGGCGCCACCTCGCTCCTCGAGCAGCTTCGGCTTCGTGTCGAGTGCGGGGTCTCGGTACAACTCCAGCAGCCTTGCCTCGATCTCCATGACTTCCTGGGCACGAGGCCGGCCCAGGCTCTGTTCGGCTCGAACGCGGTCGGTGAGGTAGTAGTAGTGCAGGTAATAGCTAGGGATCGCGCCGATCGCACGGATCAACTCCGCCGGCATGTCCGTCTCGTCGCTCAGATCGTCGACCCCGTCGGCAAGGATCTCCGGTAACCGATCCACCCCGTCGACGAACACCTTGCGCTCCCATGTGAGGTGGTTGAGGCCCACGTGCTCGAGCTGGATGCGCTCCGGCTCGACGCCGAAGAGGCTCGCGAATCGCCGCTGGAAGCCGATCGCTACGTTGCACAGACCGAGCGCGCGATGTCCTCGATCGAGCAACGCTTGGGTGACGAGGCCTGTCGGGTTCGTGAAGTCGACGAACCAGGCGTCCGGCGCGCTCCGGCGGGCCGCCTCCTCCGCCAGCTCGAGGACGATCGGGACCGTACGCAGGGCCTTGGCGAACCCTCCGGGTCCCGTCGTCTCCTGCCCGATGCAGCCGAACCGAGGAGGGACCGTCTCGTCGGTCAGTCGCGCACTCTGACCGCCCACGCGCAGCTGTACGATGACGAAGTTCGCGCCTTCGAGCGCTTCGTGACGGTCACCGGTGAGCGCGAGTCTGCCGCTCCAGCCCGAGCGGCGCATCATGCGCTCGGCCAACGATCCCACCACGCTGAGCCGCTCGGCGTCGGTGTCCAACAGCACGAGTTCGTCGACCGGCAGCCGGTCGCCACGCGAGACGAAGCCCTCCACGAGCTCGGGGGTGTATGTGCTCCCTCCCCCGACGACCGCCACCTTCACACCCATGGGGCAGGCATCGTACACTCCCCCGGATGAAATCGTTAGGAAACTTTCCTGACCCATTCATCGCTGAGATCGCCGGGCAACCGGAAGCCCTCCGCCGGGCGGCCCAAGGCCTGGCGTCGCAGCTGCCCTCGCTCACGCGCCTGGCCGGCATGGCCAGGGGTGGGGAACGGTCCGCCCTCCCGATCTTCACCGGTATGGGCAGCTCCTACTTCGCCTGTTACCCGGCCGTGACCGAGCTCGCGGCGTCAGGAACGGCCGCCTTGCACATCGGCACGGCGGAGCTCGTGCATTTCCGGCGAGGGCTTCTCAATCCCGACACGGCGCTGATCGCCGTCAGCCAGTCCGGACGCTCGGCGGAACTCGTTCGCCTGGCAGGGGAGCTCGGGGAATCGGCCACTCGGCCGGTGACGGTGGCCGTCACGAACGGGCTCGACAACCCCCTCGCCGCAGGCGCCGACATCCAGCTCGACACGATGGCCGGCGACGAGGCCTGCCCATCCACGATGACGTTCGCCGCCGCCCTCGTCGTGGTCGCGGCGGTGGGCGCGGTCCTGGCGGGGGAATCGGCCGCCGATGTCCCTGTGCGCCTCCTCGCCGAGACAGAGAGCGCGGCTGTGGCGGTCGAGGAGCTCTTGGCCGAGCGCTCGCTCGCCGATCGGCTCGTCGAGTGCCTCGGAACCCGAGACGCGATCGTGCTGCTCGGACGCGGCGCCTCGCGGGCCGCCGCCGAGATGGGTGCCCTCACCCTGAAGGAGGCCGTTGGTCTCCCAGCCGAATCTCTGGAGACGGGACAGTTCCGACACGGACCCCTCGAGATCGCCGGTCCGCGCCTGGCCGCTCTAGTGATCGCGGTCGAGCCGGAGACCCTGGCGCTGGACGTCGGACTGACGGAGGAACTCCTGGCGGCCAGTGCATCCGTCGCCCTGGTCTCTCCCGAAGGCGACGGGCCGACGGCGGCTCTCCGGGTCCCGATCGGACACATCTCCCGTGCGCTGGCACCGGCCGTGGCGATCGTGCCCGCACAGCTCCTCGCCTGGCAACTGGCTGTGCTCGGAGGCCGTGAGCCGGGCTCCTTCGTGCTGGCGTCGAAGGTGACCACCCGTGAGTGAGAGCGCGATTCGCGTCGCGCTCACGTTCGATGCGGAACATCCCGATCGGCCCCGGTGCCCGCCCGACGCGCCCGACCGGATCCTCGACGCCCTTGCCGACGCCGCCGTTCGAGCTACCTTCTTCGTGCAGGGGCGCTGGGCTGAGGCCTACCCCGAGCGCGCCCGGCGGATCGCTTCCGAGAGCCACCTGGTGGGTCACCACTCGAAGTACCACGCGCGGATGCCGCTGCTGCACGACCAGGGACTTCGCGAGGACGTGACCGAAGGCGCGGACGCGATCCGCGAGGCATGCGGTGTCGACCCACATCCCTGGTTCAGGTGTCCGTTTGGCGCCGGCCACGACGACCCGCGTGTCCTCGGCATCCTGCAGGAACTCGGATACCGCAACGTGTACTACCACGTGGTGCTGGACGACTGGGAGCCCTGGCGGACGGGGCGGCAGATCACTGACGACGCGGTCGCTGGCGTCCTTGAGCAGGGCGACGGCGCCGTCGTGCTCATGCACACCTGGCCGGGACCCACCGCGGAGGCCGTGCCCGGGATCATCAGTCGCCTTGCCGAGACCGGCGCCACGTTCGTGACGGTCGACGCCTTGGAGGAGCTCCCGTGAGCCGTCGCCCGCGGCTGCTCGCCATCGACGCCGGCGGTTCGAAGGTCGATGCGGTGCTCCTTGGCACGGACGGTATCGTGCGCGGCGCCGCCCGCCTGACGAACACCGATCACGACGGCACCGGGCGCACCCGTCACATGGAGTCCACGCTGGTTGCCGTACGCGACGCGTGTCTGGACGCCGGCCTCGACCCCGACCGGCTGCCGGTCGCCGAGCTCGGCGTGTACTGCATCGCCGGAGCCGACCTCCCGCAGGACGACCGGCGCATCGGTGGATGGCTGCGCCGCCGCGGCGTCACGGCAGAGGACATGATGCGCAACGACACCTTCGCCGTGCTGCGCGCCGGCACCGATCGGTCGTGGGGCGTCGGCATCGTCTGCGGCTACGGGATCAATTGCAGCGCGGTCTCCCCCGATGGACGCACGTACCGTTTCCCCGCCGTCGGCCCGATCTCCGGCGACTGGGGCGGCGGTGCCGATATCGGCGCCGAGGCTCTTTGGTACGCGGTCCGCGCGGAGGACGGGCGCGGCGTGGCGACCTCGCTCCGCACGCTCGTGCCCGCGCACCTCGGCATGCGCCGACCGCGCCAGGTCCTCGAGGCCCTCTACTTCGGCCGCCTGCAGGAGAGCGAGCTGGTGAATCTGCCGCCGACCGTGTTCGCGGCTGCGATGGACGGAGATGCCGTCGCGCGCGAGATCGTCGATCGCCAAGCCGACGAGATCGTCGCCCTCGCGCGTGCCTCGATCCGCAAGCTTCGGATGTCCCGCCTCGACGTGGATGTCGTTCTCGGAGGCGGCATCTTCCGCAACGACGACCCTGCGTTCTTCGAGCGCGTGGAGAGCGGCATCCATGCAGCGGCCCCGCTCGCGCGCATCACGGTGTTGGAGGCGCCGCCCATCGTCGGCGCCGCTCTGCTCGGCCTGGACAGTCTCGGTGCCCCGCGTGCCGCCTACGGACGCGCGCGCGCCGCCTTGACCCATGAGCGCCTGCGAGCACATGCTCACGCTCGAGACGAAGGAGAGACCTAGATGGCCATGATCCAGCTCGACCACATCACCAAGGTATTCAGCAGCGATGTCGTGGCCGTCGACGACGTGTCGCTTGGCATCGAGGACGGCGAGTTCATGGTCCTCGTCGGGCCGTCCGGATGTGGAAAGTCCACCATCCTTCGGATCCTCGCCGGGCTCGAAGACGTGACGGCCGGCGAGCTGCTGATCGACGGGCGTCAGGTGACCGACCTGCCGCCGAAGGAGCGGGACATCGCGATGGTGTTCCAGAACTATGCCCTGTACCCGCACATGACCGTCGCACAGAATCTGGCTTTCGGGTTGAAGCTCCGCAAGACGCCGCGCGAGGAGCGGGACCGTCGGGTGCAGGATGCCGCACGGATCCTCGGCCTCGAGGGCCTGATGGAGCGCAAACCGGTCGCCCTGTCGGGCGGCCAGCGCCAGCGCGTGGCGATGGGTCGCGCGATGGTCCGAGAACCTGTCGCGTTCCTGATGGACGAGCCGCTGTCGAATCTGGACGCGAAGCTCCGAGTCCAGATGCGCGCGCAGCTGTCGCTGCTGCATGAACGCTTGAAGACGACCACGGTGTACGTCACGCACGATCAGGTCGAGGCGATGACCCTCGGCGAGCGGGTGGCCGTGCTGCGCGAAGGCATCCTGCAGCAGGTGGACACGCCCCAAAACCTCTACAACCACCCGCAGAACCTGTTCGTCGCCGCCTTCATCGGATCACCGCCGATGAACCTGGTGGAAGCCGAGGTCCGCGACAACCAGATCGGATTCAGCGATATCCGCTTCCCGTTGCCGGAGGGCTCCGACCTGTCTGCGTTCGAAGGCAGCCGTGTGATCCTGGGGATCCGTCCCTCCGACATGGAGGACACGGCCGTATGGCCCGCAGGGGACCTGCCCACCCTGGAGGCTCGCGCCGACGTCACCGAGGAGCTGGGCTCCGAGGTCAATGTGATCTTCACGGTGGACGCGCCGCCGGTGGTCACCGAGGACCTGAAGGCGGCCATCTCGGACGACGCCGACGAGGAGCCCGTGATCCTGGCGGGTGACGAGCCGAAGTGCGTGTTCGTGGCGCGGGTCGACGCGCGCACCACGTGCGGACCCGGCGACGTGATCAAGCTCTCCGTGGACCCGGCAAGGTTCCACTTCTTCGATCCCGCCACGGGCCGGGCGATCGACGCTCGGCGAGCGGTCGTCGCCGGCTGAGTCGGAGCCGCCGCTCAGCCCTGTGACGTGGGCTGGGTGGCCTCGGGGCGCGCCAGCTCGGCCTCCAGCGGAAGCCACGCCTCCACCGTGGTTCCGGCCCCCGGCGAACTGGTCAGCCTGCAGTGTCCGCCGGTGAGCTCCGCCCGCTCCACCATGGTGGCAAGGCCCAGGTGACCGGGTTGCGGCTCGCCGGCCGCGGCTGCGTCGAACCCCAGCCCGTCGTCTCGCACCGTGACGGAGATCCCCGTCCGATCGCTCGCAAGGATCACCTCCACGTGCGACGGCTGGGCGTGCTTGTTCGCGTTCGCGATCGCCTCCTGCGCGATCCGGTACAGGATCGCGCGCAGGTCGGGCGGGGGCTCGCGATCGAGCTCGTCGTTGACCTCCCATGTCCATTCCGCGTGAACGGCCGTGTGCTGCAGGTATTGGCCGAGGGCCACCGCCAGCCCCTCGCGGTCGAGGGCCAGGGGCCGCAGCTCGAACAGGAGATTGCGGAGGCGCTCGATCGACGCCTGCACGATCTCCTGGATGTTCAGGAGCTCCTGGCCCGTACTGGGGTCCGACGCCAGCCTGGCCAGCATCTGGAGGCGCATGTCGACGGCGCTCATCACCTGGATCGAGTCGTCGTGGATATCGGCGGCGATCCGGCGCCGCTCCTGTTCCTGCGCGCTCTCCAGGCGCTGCGAGAGCTCGCGGCGCTGCTGGACCGTGCGGCGCAGGACGTCGAGGCTCCACCGCAACTGCTCCTCCGACTGCTTCTGCTCGGTGATGTCCTGCATCACGCCGCGCCAGTACAGCGGTCGGCCGTCTTCGTCACGGACGAGGGCAGCCTCGTCCCGAAGCCAGACCACGCGCCCGTCGCGCGCCAGGAACCGGTACTCCGCGAAGAAGCGTTCGCCCGTCTCGTTCGACCGGCGATGGGCGGCGATCGCCCTGTCTCTGTCGTCGGGATGCAGCTGGCGGAACCACAGGTCGGGGTCGCCGGACCACTCGTCGGGTGTGAACCCGAGGAGCTCGACCACCTGCGGGCTCGTGTACCGGTTGCTGGAGACGTCGTCGACCTCGTCGATGTACAGGATGGCCGGAACGCCCTCGACGAGGCTCCGGTACGCGTCCGGGTCCAGCTGATGCGGCCGCTCGTGCTCGCTCACAATCGCGTCACGATCCCGGCCAGCAGGGACACGCGGGGGACCACGCTCGTGAGGTCCATCCACTCGCCGGGCGCGTGATCGTCACCGCCCACGGGGCCCAACCCGTCGAGCGTGGGCGTGCCGGCCGCGGAGGTCGTGTTCGCGTCGCTCGCGCCGCCCGTGGCGGCGTCGTGCACCTCGAACCCGAGCTCCGAGGCCACCTCGGTGGCGATGTCCACAAGTCGGGCTCCGCCCTCCCCTTTCTCCATCGGGCGGTGCCATCCGTTCGCCTGCACCTGGGTTCGCACGTCGGGCACGACGCGTTCGCGGCAGATCCGCCCGATCTCGGCGGCGGCGGCATCCAGCGTCTCCGCCTCCGGTGAGCGAAGGTCCACGTGGACCTCGCATCGCGCAGGAACCACGTTGGTGCGCGTGCCGCCCGCGATCACACCCACGTTCACGGTCACGCCGGGCCACCGGCCGTTGAGCGCCTGGATCGCGATCGCCTTGTGGGCGGCCTCCAGGATCGCGTTGCGGCCCTTCTCGGGTTCCACCCCTGCGTGCGCCGCCCGCCCCACCACCTCGATCCGGAAGTCCGTGATCCCCTTGCGCGCGCTCACGATGTCGCCGTTGGCCCGGGCCCCTTCCAGCACGAAGGCAACGTCGTGCTGCGGCGCCAACTCACGGATCAGCGGACCGGAGAAGACCGAGCCGATCTCCTCGTCGGGGTTGCACACGTAGGTGATCCGGCCGAACGACCCGAAACCGGCTCCCTGGAGAGCTTCCACCGCCGCGAAGCCCGTCAGCAGGCCCCCCTTCATGTCGGAGACCCCGGGACCGTACGCGGTGTCGCCCTCGATCCGGAAGGGCCGCTGCGCCACGGTGCCCTCGTCGAACACCGTGTCCATGTGGCCGACCAGCAGGATCGCGGGGCCTCCGGCACCGTCCAGGCGGCCGACGACCAGGTCCCCCAGCTGCGGTTCGCCCTCCTGGGGCACGTGGGGGGTGCGCTGCACCGTCCAGCCCCCTCTCCGGAACCGCTCTTCGCACAGATCGGCGATCCGGTTCACGCCGGCCGGCGTGTAGGACCCGCAGTCGATGTCGACCATGGTGTGCAGGTCGTCCACGAACGCCTCGGAACCGGCGGCGACCAGGGACCGGATGGCCAGGAGATCCACGGCTCGAAGTATAGGTGTGCCCCTTCGAGCACCTCATTGGGTTCCCCGCGAGGCTTCGGGGGTGTAGAACGATGACCGGCGGTCAAGGCATGCGCCTACAGGGACTAGTCCGGCTGTGCTACACCGCCACCTAGCCCGGGCGCGGGGTACCGGGCGTGGCTGGAATCAGGGGGTGCGGAATGACAGGACGGAGGGCCAGAGGGCTCCGGCTCGCGACCGGGGTGGTGGCCATGCTCGTGGCGTTCGGGCCGGTGACGGTCGGCGTGGCACAGGCGCAGTCGGCCTCCGGATCCAGCTCCGGCGAGAAGCTCACGCTGACCGTCGGTGTCAACGGCGACATGGTCTCCCCCAACCCATTCAAGGCGTGCTGCAGCTACGAGTACGAGATGATGTTCTTGGCCTACGACATGCTGTTCAACTTCAAGCCGTCAGACCTCACGCCGGCCCCAGGCCTCGCGGAGTCGTGCGAGCCCGACGCCGACAACCTCGTGTGGACCTGCAAGATCCGCTCCGGCGTCATGTGGAGCGACGGACAGCCGCTCACGTCGGAGGACATCGCGTTCACGTACCGCTTCATCCTCGACAACGAACTCGCTGCCTTCTCCGACTACCTTCCCTACAATCCGACGTTCGAGACCCCGGATGCCACGACGCTGATCTGGAAGAGTGAGAAGCCCACGTTCGCGCCCACGATCCCCCCGTGGGTCCCGATCGTCCCCGAGCACATCTGGAGCAAGTACGACGGCACCGACGCGAAGACGATCAAGTCCGTGAAGGTGCTGGCCGACGGTCCCGCGGTGGGCTCCGGCCCCTTCGTGCTCACGCAGTGGGAGCCCGGACAGTTCTGGAAGATGTCGGCGAACAAGGACTACTGGGGCGGCTCGCCCACGATCGACGAGGTCGTGTTCCAGGTCTTCGACAACACCGAGGCGGAGGTGCAGGCGCTCAAGGGCGGTCAGATCGATTTCGCCGACAACCTGAACCCAACGCTGTTCAATGCCCTGCAGGGCGAGGACAACATCGCGACGAGCGCCGCGGCGCCCTCATACTTCAACAACCTGGCGTGGAACTTCGGCAGCCCCGACATGCCCAACGACACGCACAACCCCGCACTCGAGGACCTGGTGGTCCGGCAGGCAGTCTCGTACGGCACCGACCTGCAGGCGATCGTCGACTCGGTGTTCCAGGGCGACGCCGAGGTCGGTACCACGGTGACCTTGCCCTCTTCACAATGGCACTACGATCCACCGGCCGAAGAGCTGTACAACTTCGATCCCGAGAAGGCGAAACAGATCCTCGACGATGCCGGCTACGTGGATACGGACAACGACGGCATCCGCGAAGATCCCGACGGCGGCCAACCGCTGGAGTTCAACATCCTCACGCTGAACAGCATTCAGGGGTCCAACGATACCGGCAAGCTGATGCAGGACTGGATGAAGGACATCGGCATCAAGTTCAACCTGGAGCCGGTCTCGGACTCCAAGGCGTACGCGGTGTGGGCCGATGGTGACTTCGACGCCTACCTCTGGGACTGGGGCGGCGACCCCGATCCGGACTTCATCCTGTCGATCTTCACCACGAACCAGTGCCTGAGCTGGAGCGACGGCTGCTACTCCGACCCCGGCTACGACCAGATGTACGCGGAGCAGAAGACGATCTTCAACCGTGACGATCGCAAGGCGTTCATCGACACCATGCAGCTCGACCTGTACAAGCAGATCCCCGAGATGGTCCTGAACTACCCGCAATACCTGCAGGCCTACCGCACCGACACGTTCACCGGCTACGTGCCGACCCCGACCAACGGCGGCGCGCTGCTGTTCGGGTGGGGCCCATATTCCTACATCAACCTCAAGCCGGTGGGCGCCTCGGGCGGCGCCGCCGCCTCCGGCGGAGGCGGTACCAACGCGCTCGTGTACGTCGGCGTCGGCGCGGTGCTGCTGATCGGGCTGGTGCTCTTGATGTCGCGCCGGCGTCGCGCCGACGAGGACCGCGTCTAGGCGAAGAACGAGGAGGAGCGGGTCAGGGGTGGGAACACGCGGCTACCTTCTTCGGAAGGTCGCGGGTTCGCTGACCACCCTGACCTTCGTCCTCGCCTTCAACTTCGTCCTCTTCCGAGCCGTCGGCGACCCCGTGAAGCTGCTCACGCGCAGCCAGACCCACCTGGACGAGAAGGAGGCGGCACGGCTCAAGGAGGAGTTCGGGCTCGACAAGAACCTGTTCTCCCAGTTCCTCGCCTACATCCCCGACACGTTGACGGGCAAGCTCGGGACGTCGTTCATCTCGGGCCGGCCGGTCACCGAGGTGGTCGGGGAGCGCGTCTCCAAGACCGTCCTGCTGGTGGGTCTGTCCACGCTCCTGTCGACCGCTCTCGGGATGCTCGCCGGCATCCGGGGGGCGTGGCACCGTGGCAGCACTTTCGATCGGACGAGCCTCCTGGGCTCCCTCGTCTTCTACAGCATGCCCGAGGGCTGGCTGGGCATGCTGCTGCTGGTGGCGTTCGCCGGGGCGCTCGGATGGTTCCCCTCGGGCGGCTACCAGTCGGGCGCGGGGTACACCGGCCTGAGTCACTTCAATGACGTAGCGAAGCACGTGTTCCTGCCCTGCCTCACACTGACGCTCGGCTACATCGGCGAGTACGCGATCATCATGCGGTCATCGCTGCTCGAGGTCCTCGACGAGGACTACATCCAGACCGCGCGGGCGAAGGGCCTTCGCGACGATGTCGTCCGCCGCCGGCACGCGGTGCCCAACGCCCTGCTGCCGACGCTGGCCCTGGTGTTCTACAGCTTCGGCTTCGTCCTGGGCGGGGCCATCATCGTCGAGGCCGTGTTCAGCTATCCGGGGCTCGGCCTGCTGGAGTTCCAGGCGATCGAGTCCTCGGACTTTCCCGTGATCCAAGCGGTGTTCCTACTCTCCAGCGCGGCGGTGATCGTCTTCAACCTGGCGGCCGACGTCCTGTACGGCTACCTCGACCCGCGGATCAGGACGGCCTGAGGTGGCGGCGACCGACCCGGACGTCAAGGTCACGAGCAGTGCCCGCTCCCTCCGATGGGCGCGCCGCAAGCGGGCGCTGAGGGCGTTCGTGGACACCTACCGCAAGAGCACGCTGGGCATGGTCGGCCTCGTCATCATGATCCTGTTCATCCTCATGGCGCTCCTGGGGCCCCTGCTCGTGGATCACGGCCGCCTGAGCGTGTCACACCCGCCCGGCAAGCCTTTCCAACCGCCCAGCCCCGAGTTCTGGCTGGGCACCGACAACTGGGGCAGGTCGGTGCTGGACCTGATCATCTACGGCTCGCGCATCTCACTCCTGGTTGGGTTCGCCGCCACGGTGTTCACCATGCTGCTGGGCGCCGGCATCGGGGTCGGCGGCGCGTACTACGGGGGCCGCATCGACTCGGCGTTCAACGGCATCACGAACTGGTTCCTGGTGCTGCCGTGGGTCCCGCTCGCGATCGTGCTGACGGCCGTGCTGGGCCCGAGCCTGTTCAACATCATCTTCGTGATCGCCATCACCTCGTGGGCCGGAACGGCCCGCCTCGTGCGGGCTCAGACCCTGTCGGTGAAGGAACGGCCCTACGTGGAGCGGGCTCGCGCGTTGGGATCGAGCGACTGGCACCTGGTCACCCGTCACATCCTGCCGAACGTGTTCCCCGTGATCTTCGCGAACACGGTCCTCACCGTCGCCCTGTCGATCCTCGCGGAGACCACGCTGTCGCTGCTGGGCCTCGGCGACCCGAACGCGGTCTCGTGGGGCGGCATCATCTTCGAGTCGTTCGACGCGGGCTCGATCACGGCCGGGTACTGGTGGTGGCTGATCCCGCCGGGCGTGATGATCGTGCTCGTCACGCTGTCGTTCACCATGTGCGGCTACGCGCTGGACGAGGTGCTGAACCCGCGCCTGCGCGAGCGCTGATCGCGCGCCGAGGTAGCATCCGCCGGTGCGCGACGACTTCAGCGCCTGGTGGGCGTTCGGCTCCGCCGCCACGCTGCCGCTGGTACGGATGCTGTTCCGCGTCCGCGTCGACGGCATCGAGCGAGTGCCGGCGTCCGGTCCCGCGATCCTCGCCTTCAACCACGTGAGCGTGCTGGACGGGCCGGCGCTCGCGATCGAGACGGCGTTCCGCCGCAGGCGGGCGGTCCGGTTCCTGGTCGTTGCCGAGGTGTTCGGTCACTGGTTCTACGGCCGCGTGCTACGGAGCTTCGACCAGATCCCGATCCATCGCGGCGAGGGTGACGCCGGCGCCCTGGAGGAGGCGATCGAGACCCTTCGCGCCGGCGCCCTGGTGGCGATCTCGCCCGAGGGTCACGTGAACCGCGATCCCGAGGCGGGCATGCAACGCATCCGCAGCGGCTGTGCTCGGATCGCGATCTCCACCGGAGCCCCGGTGATCCCCGTGGGCATATGGGGGACCCAGCGTCGCTGGCCTCAGCGGGGGCCGATCTTCGAGCGACCGTGGCGCCGGCCCCGGCTGGCGATCGTGTTCGGTCCGCCGATCCTGCCGCATCCCCAGGACGACCTCGAGGCGTTCGGGCGCCGCGTCGGCGAGGCGGTCGAAGGGCAGGTCCGCCGGGCGAGATCCACGACGCGGTGACGCGGGCGGCCTTGCTCACGGACGGTGCGGACG
>JALYMB010000280.1 GCA_030773935.1 Actinomycetota bacterium
CGATCTGTTCCAACGTGGCGGTGTCGACCAGGATCACCGAGCCCCCCCGTCGGCCGTATGCGTACACCTGTGGGATCGCGAGGGTCCCGCCGTCGGGGCTGATGATGAACCATGACCCGTTCGCGCCCCCGGACCCGGCGGTGAACGATCGTCCGAGGCGCCGATCGCCTTGCAGGTCCCACACGACGACGTTGCCGTCGACATCGATCGTGAAGAGGGTGGATCCGTCGGGGGACAGCACCGGTGCGAAAACGGCCAGGCCGGCTGGGTCGTCGAACGGCTCTTCGATCCTGCCCGATGCGACATCCCAGAGCAGGACGCGGTGGTCGTCACCCGTCGAGATCACGGATCGCCCATCGGCTGCGAACACGATGCCGGTCAACCCGGCTCCGCCGCTGAGCCCAGGTGTTCGACCCTGGTGGCTCTTCCGCTGCTCTCCAGTCCTCAAGTTCAGCAGCACGAAGCGACCTTCGAGGGGGCCAACGTGGGGGCCTTCGTTCACCGCCGCTGCTATCGCTGCGGTTCGCCCATCGGGACTCAGCGCTACGTCGTTCCCGCCCACCGGGAAGGTATCGCCCACCTGTTCCAGGTCACGCGCTTTCCACAGAGCCGTATGTCCCCCAGGCACGGAGCTTTCGGGTGGCAGGCTCGTGGTCAAGAGCCAACGGCCATCTGCGGAAGAGGCAATCGCCGTGATCGGGTCGCTCCCCCACGGTACCGGGGCCCCGCTCTGCTTCAGCGTCACCGGGTCTCGCGGCACCAGGAACCCTCGCTCCTGGTTCGATTCGGCCGTGAATAACGGCCCTTTGGGGGAGAACAGGACCGCATCGACCTGCCGGCCCTCCGTTGTGATGCTCGGGCCGACCGTTTGGGCGTTCACGTCGATACCAACGATCCGATGGTTGACGGCAGCCACCGCGAGCGTTCCGCTGTCCGCGCTGAAGTCCCCGGTCGTCGTACCCGCACCGACATCGATCACGCCGATGGGTTGGTAGGTGGTCGCATCGAAGAGGTCCACCGTCGTTCGTGCACCACCGGTCGCGATGGTGCGCCCATCCGGAGACAGCTGAAGCCACTCCGTCAGGTCACCGGGCACGGCACCGTTGGCGTGCATCACAGCGATCGCGGCCGGGTCGCGTTGCAGCGCCGCCAGCAGGGCGCTGCGTGTCTGGGCAGAGTCGTCCAGCGCCACCGCCTCGCGGGCGAGGAGCAACGACTGGATCAGGTCCTTGTCGCCGAGCGAACGTGCGGCAAGCTGTCGGGCATCCGCGACCTTCGCCGCGGCCTGTGCCTGGTCGCGCTGGGTGAGCGCGAGGTTGCCCACGATCAGGGCGAGCACGAGAAGGAAGGCGACGCCGGCGAGCAGGCCGCGGAGCCGCCGGTTCGTCCGGCGGGCTCGGGCGGCCTCGTTCTCCGACACGTCGCGGCCGAGGGCAAGGAACTCACGCTCGACGTCGTTGAGGTCCGCCTCATGCGCAGGTGACCAGTCGAGGGCGGAGGCGAGCCGCGCTCCCCGATAGAGATCCCCGGCGTCCCGGTCGCTCGCGTCCCATGCCGTCGCGCTCTCGGCGAGGTGTCGGTGGAGACGGCGCCCCTCCGCGTCCTCCTCGAGCCAGTCGCGGAGCCTCGGCCATTCGCGGAGCAGGGCCTCGTGCGCGACCTCGATCGTGCCCTCGGAGACCGTCACGAGCCTGGCGTCGGCAAGCACAGCGAGCGCCCGGGACGCATCCGGGTCGCGGTCCAGGTCGAACTCGGTGAGCGAGGCACGACGGCCGACCACATCGTCGCCGCGTCCGGGGGCCGCCAGCCGCATCAGGATCCGGCGGGCAGCGTCCTGCTCAGGCGGGTCGAGGCGGTCGAACGCCTCGTCCGCGAGCCGCGCGACGGAGGCGTCCACACCGCCCGAACGCCGATACTCGTCGAGCCGCAGCGTCCCGTCGCGGCGTCGCTGCCAGAGCTCGAGCAGGGCGGTCGAGAGCAACGGAAGGCCTCCCGGTCGGCCACCGACGTCCT
>JALYMB010000281.1 GCA_030773935.1 Actinomycetota bacterium
CCGGACGGCTCCGTGGCCGCGGCCCCGCGGGACCGGCTACAGGATCGGGTACTCGTACTCGATCTCGTCGGTGACGGCAACGAAACCGGGCAGCGCGGCTGGGTCGTAGAGGCGCCCGTGGCAGGCCACGCTCTCGTCACCCCAGCGGGTCCGCATCCGATCGCGGATCCACTCCTCGTCGTGGTGGTCCACGCGGCGGACCTCCAGGTGCGGTTCGCTGCCGCTCATCCACCGGGACCCGGGCGCGCCTTCTGCAGCACCCGCATCACCGCACCCTTTTCCATCGGCGTCAGCCCGAACAGCAGGAACGCCGTGTAGTACACGAGGCCGCCGATCAGGCCGGTCCCCACGAGATCCACCGTCCACCGCGGTCCCGACAGCAGCGAGTGCACGCCCAGCATGACCGCCGCGCCGATCGCCGCCGGCAGCAGCAGGCGCGCGTAGTCCCGGTCATAAGGCTGGATCCGTACGAACCGCCAGACCAGGCTCAGGCGGAACAGGTTGGAGAAGACCAGGGTCGTCGCCTGGGCGATCGCCGCGCCCTTCGGGCCCAGGTGCGGCACCAGCAGGATCGCCAGCAGCAGGTCGAGGGCGAACGAGGACGCGTACACGACCAGGTCCCAGGTGGTGCGCCCCACCATGATCAGGACGAACCCAGCCGCCCCCACGCTCACGTTCACGATCTGCCCGATCAGCAGGATCCGCAGCCAGTCCGCGCCCAGGTCGTACTGGGAGCCGAACACCTTCAGCACGGGCCCGGGCGCGATGAAGAACAGCAGCAGGAGCGGGACGGTGCCGGCCAGGGTCCATCGCGTGATCGACTTGAAGAGGGCGTTCAACCGTTCGCGCTCGTCGCGCTCGTGCAGGTCGGCGACGAACGGGCTGAACATGTAGCTCACCGCGGTGAGGAACAGCACCAGCGCCTGGGCCACCCGTACGGCGGCAGCGTACGCGGACAGCTCGAACTGGGAGCCCTTGTCCAGGACGACCGAGAGCACGAACAGGTCGGTGTAGAACAGCGCCTGCGACAGGAGCGCGGCGGGCGCGCGCGGGGCCCCGTACCGGATCAGCTCACGTGCCTCGTCCGGCTGAGCAGGTAAGGCTGGGGAGAGCTTGCCGGATTCCTTGCGCCAGAAGAACCACGCCACCAGCGTCGCGAACATCCATGACGCCGCGTACGCGCCCACGGTGACGGACACGCTCCGGTGCAGCAGCGCCCACGCCGCCAGCGTGAACACGATCCACGACACGGCCTGGCCCACCCAGTACGCATACAGCGTGTGCCGCATGATCTTCAGCCCACGGGAACCGCCCAGGTACACCTGCGCGACGGCCACGAAGATCACCGCGACGGCGGCCGCGCGGTAGGCGGCCTGCGGCGCGTTCACGAGGTCGGCGATGGGCCCGGCGAGCAGGAACACGAGGGCTGCCACGGCCAGCGAGACGGCGCCGGCGATCTGCACGGCCAGCCGCACGATCGCCCGAGCGCGCCCTGCCTCGCCCCTGCCCGCCTCGATCGCCACGCGGCGCACGGCGGCCATGTCCATGCCGAACCGGGTGGCGGCCCCGATCACGAACGCCAGCTGGGTCGCCACCGTGATCTGCCCCAGTGCGGGGGAGCCCCGTCCGAAGGCGCGGGCGATCAGGACGTTCATGGCGAACGAGGCCACGACGAACACGCCCAGTCCCACGATGTTCTGGCCGGTACCGGAGAGGATCGTCAGGTGGTCGCGGACGCCCTCGCCGCCGCCCAGGCCGAGCGCGTCGGCAATGCCGCCGCCGCCGTCCTGAGGGTCCTCACGCACGGCGCCCAGTATCGCGGACCCGGGGGCGCCTGCGCGCCGGATCCGGCCGGGGGCGGCCGGCGTCACAGGATCGCCGCGAGACGTCTAGTCGATGTAGCCGAGCGCGCGCAGCCGCTCTTCGATCTCGGCGGCTTCGATCTCGGAGAGCTCGGTCTCTGGCTGCAGGGTCTGCTCCGGAGGAGGAAGGATGTTCATGAGGCGGAGTCTAGGCTCTGCGAACAGCGGGAAACCATCGGCCGAATGGCGCACCCGCAGGGTCGATCGGCCGCCCAGGGCCTATCGAAGGGCGTCCGGGCGAGGTCGCGCGCGACGCCACGCTAGGGCCAGGGTCGCGGCCACCGTGACGAAGCCGGCGATCGACGAGACGAAGAACACCCGCCAGAACTCGACGTCGGAACCGCTCTCGACGGATGACCAGCCGAGCGCGAGCCCGCCGATCCCCACTCCGGTGCCGGCGAGGAGCGCGAGCACGACTCCCCCTCGATGACCCGGAGGCTGGAGCACGCCCACGACGCCGACGAGTGCGAGGGCTGCGCCGATCAGGAACAGCGACGCGGACATCTGGAAGTTCATGGGCCGAGCATCGACGCCAGCTCGCGCGATAGGAAGAGCTGCGACACAACCACCACGACACCGGGACGGAACCGCAATGGCAGGGTCTATTCCAGGTAGCCCAGACCCCGGAGGTGCTCCTCCATCTCGTCGGCCTCGGTGTCGCTCACGGTGGGCTCGCCCGCGGCGGCCTCGTCGGGGCTCACATCACGGGAGGTCAGGGCGGCATCGGCGCCCAGGATCTCGGTCAGCACGCGGCCGGTGGGCTTGACGGCGCTCGGCGCGTCCAGCGCCGCCACGATCGTGGGCGCCATGTCGATCAGGCTCGGCGTATTCGCGAACGGCTGGACGTTCGAGCCCACGGCCACGATCGTGCCTTCCATCCGATGGTCGCCGCTCACCCAGTCGGCGTCTTCGATGGCGGACTTCGCGTGGGTGAGGCTGTAGCCCTCGTTGGGCTCCATCAGGATGTCGGGGGCGGCGTCGGCGTACTTCCCCTTGAAGATCTCCTCGCGCTTGTAGATCGCGCGGATGGGCTTCGTGCCGGTCTTGGGGTCGACGAACGATGCGAGACGGTCCATGAGGGCGTCGCGCACCTTGTCGTAGTCGCCGGGGTCGACGGTGCCGTCCACGTCTCGGCCGGCGAGGTTGATGCTCACTCCCTCGCCCGTTGAGCGGATCGTGGTGTAGGCCCTGGTCTTCTGCCAGTTGATCGATTGCGGGAGGCTCACCTTGCCGTGCAGGCCCAGCAGGTCGTAGACCTTGCGGGCGGCGTTGCGCACCGGCCCCCACTGCATCGGGCCGAAGATCGCGTTGGAGGCGCTGAACTCCAGGAATCCGAACTCCTTCAACAGGTGGTCCATGTGGATCGCGCGCGTGCACGACTGGAACCCGTGGTCGGAGATGAACAGGATGATGTCGTCGGGACGGGCGCGGCTCACGAACGAGCCGATCGCGTCGTCGAGCTGCTTGTAGATGTCGGCGACCTTCTCCCCCACGGCGGTATGGCGGTTCTTCGAGTAGTCGGGATGATCGGGCGCGATGTAGTTCGACAGCGCATGCTGGGTCCGGTCGACGCTCACCCACACACTCGCCATGAGGTCCCAGTCGGTGTTGTCCATCAGGAACTCGGCGGCCTTGATGCGCCGGCCGGTGACGTCGAACGCCTCCTCGAGGTAGGCGTCGGCACGGTTGCGGTAGGTGGTCCAGCTCATGCCGTTGATCGGCCATTCCAGACCGGCCTTGCTCAGCGTGTCCTGAAGGTCGGCCGGATACCAGGCCTGGCGATTCTTGGGCAGGACGCCGCCGGCGATCAGGTTTCCGGTGATGGTCGGCGGCGGGAAGGTCAGCGGCACGTCCAGCAGCAGCATGTTCTTGTTGGCGGCGGTGAGGTCGTCCAGGAACGTGCGCGCCTTGATCGACTTGTAGGTGACCGGGAACTGCTTGTGGGTGCCCGGCACCGTCTCCAGGATGTCGTAGACGCCGTGGTCCACGGGATCGACGCCGGTGAGGAAGGACGGCCACGCCGACCATGAGTGGGTCGGGACGGTGGAGCGCAGGACGTCCTTCTGCCCCCGGTCGATGAGGGCCTGCAGGTTCGGAAGCGCGCCTGCTTCCAGAAGGGGGTCGAGGATGCGCCAGTCGGCGCCGTCCCACGCGATCAAAATCACTCGTGACATGTCAGATTCAGCCTCTCACCGGGGGAGTTCAGGACCGAGCGAGTGTACCGAAGTCGCCCTGCCCCGCTCCGTACGTGTTGCTGACTGAATCGACAGGACGAAGCATCGTCGCTGGTGACCGCTACCCGTCACTCATCGTGCTTGCCGGCTGACCCCTTCCTGAGGAGCCTGTCGCGGAGTCTTCGAGCCTTCTCCTCGGGGGATTCCTCGGCGGATCCGGCAGGATGGGGTTGACCCGTAACCGTGTGTGGCGGCGTTCCGGGGGCGAGGTCGTTGACGTGGACCAGACCCACGCCGGCCACCGCGATGAACGCGGCGTCGGGGAACCGAGCATGCTCCCACTGGCAGTACCTGGACATGCTCCCGTGGCCTCCCGACCGACGCCAAGGCTCCGGGACTCCGAGCCTCGTTCACCCGTTGATTGCCCTTGCTCACCGGTTCGGTTCACGGGCGAGCGCCGGAGCTACCGGGAGGGCCTATCGCCGACGTCGGACACGACACTCCACGCGCGGTAGGCGTGCCACTCCGTGCTGGCGGGCCCCTCGTCCGTCGCCGGATGGCTCCTCGTGCTGCCGAGGAGAGACGCATCGATCGGATCGAAGAACAATTGCGTCTCGCCGGAAGCATCCGTGACGGACACCGAGACCGCCGCCCGCCCGATGGGTTCGATGGCCTGCTGGTCCACGACGACCCTGGGGATCCCGGCCGCCACCTCAAACAAAGCTTGACGCAGATCCGACGAGGCGTTCCCCTGGGCGAGCAACGTGCCGATGGTCGACAGGCGATTGGCATCGCCTGGAGCCTCGGCGATCACGTCGCCTTTGGAGAGAGCCTTCTCCAAGGCCACGGGCTCAGTGGGAAGCTCATCGACGGCATAGAACGTCAGACCTCCCCTGGGGTAGACCACATCCATCGGTGGTTCTCCGATCGTCGGTAGCTGGGGTGAGCCGGCCGCCTGCCACGCCTCGCGATCCTTCGGTGATGCGAACTCGACACTCTGATAGACGGTTCGAGTCCGTCCAGAACCATTCGGAGAGATCCACGACTCGACGATGGCATGGATCCGCAGGGTGTACTTGATGCCCTCCCCGACGAATCCGTAGCGTTCTGGCCCGTCCTCCTCTTCGCGCCGGTAGATGTATTGGGATTCACTCAACTCGATCGAGGGTTGCTGTGATGAGAGCTTCCCCAATTGCCTGATCTCCGCGGCGGCGCTGAGCTGCGGGCCCACCCGACCAACGGGCAGGAGAAGCTGCAGGAGAAGGAGAACGACAGCGGCGGCCAGGGAGGCAGCCGCGAACGCTGCCAGCCGTGGGCTTCGGCGAGCGGGTGGCCGTACGTTCTCGAATCCGATGGTTGCGCGCAGCCGGACGCGTGCTCGTTCTCTTGCGGCCGGGTCTTCCGACGGCACATCGCCACGCAAGAGCTCTTCGATCCGGTCGTGCGTCACGGTGCGCTCCTTCGATCCTGTTCCCCTGGATTGATTGCCTCTGCTGCCTCTACGAGTTCACGCAACCTCCGTCGCGCGCGGTTGATCCTCGATCGCACGGTGCCCGTGGGCACGCCCACGATCTGAGCCACGTCTCCGTAGGAGAGCTCCGCCATGACGACGAGGAGGAACGTCTCCCGGTCGTCCTCGGACAGCGCCGCGAGCGCGGAACGGATCGCCGGGCCCCGCTCACGTGCCTCCAATCCGTCGAATTCAGGCTCCCAGTCGCTCCTGTCCATGGCGATCGACACGGGCCAGTGCCGTCTGCGTACGTCCTCGTGCCGTGCGTGACGACGGATCAGGTTGTTGGCGATGCCGATCAGCCACGGCCGCGCCGACCGGAACGTCTCGGTGTCGAACCGGTCGCGCTGTGCGAACGCCTGCTCGAACGTGCCGGCCGCGATCTCCTCGCCGTCGGCCATCCCAACGCGGCGCTGCGCGTACACCCGCACCACGTCGTAGTGCCGGTCGAAGATCACCTCGAACAGACCGGGCTCGTCCCGCGACCTCCGGATCAGCTGCGCGTCGGTGCCCGGTTCCACGGGCCAAGGCTATGCCTTGGGTCAAGGCCTCCACTTCAGCGACGAAACCTCGTTCCGCAGCGCCCCGTAGTCGCTGCAGTTGGGCGTGCAGGTGAGGACGTCCCCGCCGAAGTTGGCGTGCTGGAACTTCTTGTTCGTGTCGCAGCCCCCGAAACCCTTGCCGGAGGCGAAGTCGTCGTTCCATGCATCGCCGACGTAGGACACCGCGTACACCGTTCCCGCGCAGGAATCCGGCGCGAAGTAACTGGAAGAGACGCCTGAGAAGTTCACCGACGTCCACTCTGTGCCGATCAGCGTGGGAGCGGCGGTCGTCGAGTTGCTGACCATGGCGTCGCTCAGCTGTCCCGGTGTGGTGGAGCTCGACACCTGGATCGCGCCGCCCGAGCCGGCGGCCAACGCAGCCGCGAACGTGTCGTAGCACCCGATGAGCACCAGGTCCGCCGACACGGTGTGCGTCGCCGCGTCATACGAGACCGGGTCCAATCGGTATGCGCAGTTGCTTCCGGACGACGCGGCCTGGGCCACCGGTCCTCCGGCGACCGTGAACGTGAGCAGCAGGGCGCCGCAGATGGCGAGCACCCGAACGCGGCGAGTCTTCATTTGAGTCCTCCCGACCGACGACGAAGCATCAACGTAGGAGGAGGCGGGCGGCCGAACCATGACGGCGCGGGAACGACGCAGCATCGGGTCAGAACTTTCCAACCGGGCGCCGTGAACCGGGAACGGGGGCTGAGGCAATCAATCTATGGATGAACGTGCCGACCGTGTACCTGCTCGGGGAGGACAACCTCGAGCTGATCCCCGAGTACCTGCAGCTCGGGTCGGTCGTGGTGGTTGCGCCGGACCGAGACGTGTTGCGCCGGTGGACGGCCGATCAGGAGCCGGATCGCGGCGATGACGGAGCCCGGCCGCCGGACAACGGAGAGTTGCTGGTCGACCTGTCCGCACGGCGTGTGTCGATCGACGGACGGACGCTGAACCTCACCGACCTGGAGTTCCGCGTGCTGGCGGCGCTCATGACTCGCCCCGGCCGCGCGTGGTCGTTCGCGGATCTGCGGCGCGCCGGGTGGGGACAGGGTCCCCAGCTGTTCGGCGACGATCAGACGGTCCGCGCGTTGGTCCAACGCCTCCGGAAGAAGCTGAGGGCCGGGGGCGCCCCCGTGAGGATCGAGGCGGTTCGCAGCTTCGGCTTCCGCGCCGAGCTGCGTCCGAGTGGAATGGCTGCGGCCGAGGGACTCTCGCTCACCGGTGTTGCGCTTCCATCGAACCCGGACCGCGCCGACACGCGGGTCTCGTAGCGCCCACGGTCACCTCCTGCGTGAACCCGAACCGTCCGCAACGGCAATCAACGGATGGAACGACCGACGAACGTGGAGGCCCGCACGATGTCAGCGGTTCACACCACCGGCGAGACGCCCGGCGCCGGCACGTACTACTGCCTCGTGTGCAGCTGGCGCATCTCCCTGGAGGCCGACCAGGTGATGCCGGTCTGCGGGGGCTGCATGCGGCCGATCATCTCCCGCTTCTACCACTTCCGGTAAGGCGCACCGGCCGTGACCGACAGTCGGCCCCGGTCGTATCGTCGAGGTGCATCCGTAACGAGAGGAGCGCCCATGAGCGTCTTCACGCCGGACGAGATCGAGTACCTCACGTCGCAGACGCTGGCGAGGCTTGCCACGGTGGGCCCGGACGGCCGGCCCCACGTGATCCCCGTGACGTTCACCTTCAACGACGAGGAGGACGCGATCGACGTCGGCGGCATCGCGTTCGCGAAAGGCAAGAAGTGGCGCGACGCCAGCCAGAACCAGAAGGTCACGCTCCTGGTCGACGACGTGATCCCGGAACCGCGACGGGCCAGAGCGGTGGAGATCCGCGGCGACGCCGACACCGGCGGCGACCGCATCAACCCCCGTTTCCGGAACTTCACCCCGGAATTCCTGCGGATCCGTCCCAAGCGCATCGTGAGCTGGGGCGTGGAAGAGCACGAGGGCACGGACGCCGCGGGGATGCGCACGAACGCCCGCTCGGTTGGCTGAGGGGGTCGAACGTTACGCGAGCGCCCGGGGCTGCTGGATCCGTCCGGCAACGATCAGCAGCGTCAGCAGCGTGACCACGCCGATCGCGTAGGCCCCGCCCAGGCCCTTGGACAGGCCGATGTCCATGACGCCGGTGATGGCGATCACGCCGCCGCCCAGGCCGGCGCCGGTCGCGACCCCCAGCATGTCCATCAGCAGCACCGACGAGACCTCGGCGGCCTCCTGACCCCGGTCGGAGCCGCGCATCGCGGCCAGGGGAACGGTCGGGAACGCGACGCCCATGCCGAGCCCCACCAGGGCCCATCCCACGTACGCCGTGATCACAGGGACCCCGGCGAACAGCGCGCTCGCCACACCCAGCTCGCCCACGATCGTCAGCCAGACGCCGGTGCGAAGGAGCCGGGAGAGCGGGACCCGTTCGGCGCGGCCGGACTGCCAGGCGCTGCCCGCCGCCCAGGTGAGCGTGGCGAGCGTCACCGCGGCGCCCGCCTTCCCAAGGCTGAGCCCACGCACCTCCGTCAGCATCAGAGTGAGGAAGGCGTCGACGGCCAGGAAGCCCAGCGAGAGCAGGAACGCCGCGACCGCCGTGGCGGGCAGGCCGGGGCGCACACGGAAGGTGCCCGGCGGCACGATCCGGGCCAGCGCCGGCAGGCCGACCACCAGCCCCGCGGCCAGCAGCACGAGCGTCCACCACCGGACGATCGTGAGCGACGTGAACACCAACCCCGCGCCAACCATCAACTGCAGAGGCCACCGCACCGGTAGCCGGTCACCGGCGACGTCGGAGGCCGGCACCAGGTCCAGCGAGGGTGCGATGAGGATCCAGCCGAGCGCCACGATCGGGTACGGCGCAAGGAACGCCCACCGCCATCCCACGGTGCTTGCGATCAGCGCGCCCAGCGGAGGGCCGATCAGGCCCGGCAGGATCCACATGGATGCCATCAGCGCCAGGACGCGGGCGCGCATGTGGTCCGGGTAGGTCTTCGCGACGGTGCCCACCGACATCGCGTAGAGCCCACCGCCGCCGGCGCCCGTCAGGAACTGACCTCCCAGCAGGACCGGCATGGCGGGCGCGGTTGCCGACACCGCAAGACCCAGGGCGAACAGTCCGAGCACCGGCGACAGGGTCCGTCTGGCGCCGAAGCGATCCACTGCACGGCCTGCGATCGGGATCGTGGCGATCGTGGCGAGGCTCGCCGCGGTGAACACCAGACCGTACAGCTGCACCATGCCCAGATCGCGGCGCACGTCCGGCAGGATCGTGGCGACCACCAGGGCGTGGATCGCGACGAGCGCCTCCAGCAACAGGAGACCGGCCGTGAGGCGGCCCCGGCGACCGTGGAACACCTCCCGCCACCGCACCGGTGCACCGCCGGCAGCCTCGGCCATCCGCGGAGTGTAGATGGACCGAACCTCCGAGGAGGCTTGGCGAACCGCCGCCGTGGCCGACGTGCAACGGCTACGCGATCCCGAGCGCGCGTTCTGCCATCGCGGCCGACACCAGATTTCCCTTGGAGACGTACAGCTCGTGCGCACGACGCAGCGCGTCGTCGCGCGCCGTCGCATCCCCGGCCGCCTCGACGACGCCGGCGAGATCCACGAGCGCGTCGGCCCGCATGTTGATGTCGTCGGTCTCCTGGGCCATCGCCACCGCCGCGCGCGCCAGGCGGAGCGCCTCGTCGAGGTCTCCTCGGGAGGCCAGCACCTTCGCCCTCGCGCTCCGCCAGAGGACCTGGGTGGTGATGTCGTCGTCGGCGCCGGCCTCCTCGGCGAGGGAGCAGAACGCGTCCGCGTCCTCGAACCGGCCCTGCTCGCAGATCGCGTGAGCCAGAAGCGCCGAGACCGTGGATAGGTAGGCCCGCTCGCCGAGCTCGTCGATCGTGTCGTAGCCGGCTCGGAGCGCGCGCTCGGCCGCTGCGTGATCCTGCGCGAGCGTCTCGACGAAGCCGGCAGCGTCCGAGACGAATGCGGCACGAAGCTTCAACCCCAGGTCCTCGAGGATCTGCGCGCTCTGAATCACGAGCGCACGCCCCTCGTCGAAGCGTCCCTGCATCGCGTAGGCCACCCCCCTGGTCCGAAGCGCACCTGCTTCGGCGCTCCGGCTGTCGCTCGCCTCGGTGACCCCGTCGCAGCGCCGGATCACCTCGGAAACGGGGGTGGGCCCGTACAGCGCCGAGCCCATGTACTGGCGCAGGCTCGCCGCCTCCTCCCAGCTCGCGCCGGCCTTCCGCGCGTGCTCGATCGCCCGCTCGAAGGCCCGGTCGGCCTCGGCGTAACTCGAGCGGTTCCAGTGCACGTCGCCGAGAAGGCGCCACGCACGGGCGAGCCCGAGGTCGTCTCCGAGCTCCTCGAACACCGGGATCACACCCTCGAGCACCTGGAGGGCTTCCTCCGAGCGGCGTTCCGGCTCCATGAACTCCTTCAAGATCAGCAGCACGACCTGGGCATGAGCCTCGAGCCCCCGGTCTCCGGCTTCGAGCGCTGCCTGGAGCAGGGTCTCCGCACGGGCGAGGTCGGCGGTCTCCGTGAGCGCTTCGGCCAGCTCCGGCGCGATCGACAGACGCCCAGGATCGCCCTCCGGCAGCACGTCGTGGGAGCGTCCGAGGAAGTTGGCCGCAGCCGCCATGTCGCCCCGGGCGAGCGCGCGCCTCCCGGCGTCCGCGAGGCTCACATGCGCGCGAGCGATCAGCCGGTCGACGTCCACGCCGGAATGGCCGAGCTCCACGAGGTACCGGGCGGCACGCTCCAGGTGATACGCGAGGATCTCCTCGTACTCGCCGATCCGCTCACCGGCGACGCGCTCCAGCCACTGCGCGAATCGGGCGTGCAGGTCGGTCCGCGAGGCCTTCGGCGTCTCTCGATAGGCCGTCTCCTGGATAAGCAGATGGTGGAACCGGAACGCGTCCTCGCCGATGAACGCCGACCGGTCCGGTGCGATCAGCTCACGACGGACGAGGTTCTGCAGGATCGAGCCGACACGAGGACGGAGATCTTCGGACACGAGATCGACGACCGCGCCCCACCAGAACACGTTCCCGATCACGGCGGCCGCACGGATGACGGTGCTCTCCTCGGACGACAGGCGGTCCAGGCGGGCTCCCAGGAGCGCGTGGATCGTGGGTGGGACCGAGATCGGAACGGAGCCGGGGGCCGGTCTGTCCAGCGCCCCGTCGTCGCGGAGCATCTGGAGGATCTCCTCGACGAACAGAGGGTTGCCTCCGCCCACCTCCGCGATCCGATCCCGGAGACCGGGATCGAGGCGCTCACCGTGAAGGATCTCCTCGATCAACTCGGCGGTCTCCCCGTCGCCGAGCGGCTCCAGATGGAAGGTCGAGGCGGACGGTGCCTGCATGAGCCACTCGGGGCGCTCCTCGAGCAGATCCTGCCGAGCGAGGCACAGCAACAGGATCGGCACGTCCCGGCAGGAACCGAGGAGGTAATCGAGGAGATCGAGGAGGGCCGGCTCCGCCCGATGGAGATCGTCGAACGCCACCACGAGCGGTCGTTCCCTGCCGGCCCATTCGAGCAGCCGCCGGATCGCCCAGAACGTCTCCTGCATGGGGGCTGTTCCGGCATCGAGGCCCGTCGCCGCAGCCACGCGGTCGAACAGCATCCTGCCCTCGTCGGCCCCCTCGAGGAGCGCGGCGAGCTTGGTCCGTGCCGTCTCGGCCGGGTCATGAGTGTCGATCCCTGCGAGCTGCCACACGATCTCGGCGACCGGCCAGAAGGTGATCCCATCCCCGTACGGGAGGCATCGACCGGTGACGGTGATGGCCTCGTCTCCGAGCAGCTCCGCGAACTCGGCGGCCAGGCGCGTCTTGCCCACTCCGGCCAGACCCACGACGGTGAGCAGCCGGCAGGCGCGATCGCGCACGGCCCGTTCGAAGGTGTCGCGCAGGAACCGAAGTTCGTCGGTGCGCCCGACGAGCGGTGGTCGCGCGCGCGGCGGGCCCTCCCCGATCGCGCGAGTGAGCTCGACGAGTGGGTACGCGGTCACGGCCTCGCCCTTGCCCTTCAGCACCAGCGACGAGGCCTCGCCCACCCGGACGGACTCACGCACCAGCCGGTAGGTGTCGCGCCCCAACAGGATGCCGCCAGGGGGCGCCGCCTGCTGCAGCCGCGCCGCGATGTTCACGGCGTCGCCCAAGATCGCCGGTCCGCGCTCCGCATCTCCGATCGTGACCTCCCCGGTGTTGACGCCCGTCCGCGTGGCGATCGACAAACCGATCGTCCGCTCGAGGTCGGCGTTGAGCGCCTTCAGCGCGGCCCGCATGTCTACGGCCGCCCGCACGGCTCGAACGGCGTCGTCCTCGCGGAGCACCGGGATCCCGAAGACGGCCATCACGGCGTCACCGATGTACTTCTCGACCGAGCCCCCGTGCCGTTCCAGGACGGTTCGCATCTCCTCGAAGAAGCGCGACATCACGCTCCGGACCCTCTCGGGTTCCAGCTCCTCGGCCAGCGGTGTCGAACCGACCACGTCGCAGAACACCACGGTCACCACCTTGCGCGCGTGCCCTGAGGCCGAAGCGAGCGGCAGTGGCGCAGCACACCACATGCAGAAGCGAGCGGCCGCCGGATTGTCCCGGCCGCAGGTGGCACAGGACGGCATGGGCCGAGTGTAGGCCGTCCGGTCGGGCGGGTTGCGCGGGGCGGGTACGCCACCTAGGCTCGATCTGCCTGCCGGGACGGAAGGGGGAG
This sequence comes from Actinomycetota bacterium, assembly GCA_030773935.1. GTDB lineage: Bacteria > Actinomycetota > UBA4738 > UBA4738 > HRBIN12 > JALYMB01. Next base: position 12,805 of record JALYMB010000281.1, read on the forward strand.
AGGGCGTGATCCAGGGCGAGGGTTCGTTCACGGTGATCGGGGACATCCAAGGGGAGGAGCTGGTCGATCTCGGGATGGGCGGAGCGGGCAACATCGGCACCTTCGACGAGGTCCTGTTCGAGGCGGTCTCCCCCGACTCCTGGGACAGGGGCGAGGAGGTCGGGTCGGCGCATGCCCTGTTCGTGATCACGCCGAGCGGCCACGCCGTGTTCAACATCACGCTCCGCTTCGGCGCTGAGGACGCTGAGGACTCCCTGACCGCAGCGGGGGTGCTGCCGTACGACGACGGCATCCGCGACGGCGTCGTGACCGTCACGGGGGGAACCGGGCGCTTCAAGGACCGAGGCGGCCAGCTCCGCGTTCTGGTGAAGAACCCGCACAAGTACAGCGCCGAGCCGTAGCCGACCTCCTGCGTGCGCTGGGCTCGATCCCCTGTAGGGTCCACGCGCGATGCCCGACCTGGAGCTCCTTCGGCGGATCGACGCGTACCTGGACGCGGTTCCCCGCTCGGCCTGCCGTGCGGAGGCCGTGGGCCCGTTCACGCTGTTCGTGAACGTGCGGCGCGGCTGGTCCTACTACGCCCGTCCGACGCCGGGCGCTGAACGCATCAGCCCCGGCGACGTCGACGGGGTTCGCGCTCGGCAGCGCGAGCTGGGCGTGAGCGAGGCCCTGGAATGGGTGCACGACCTGGTCCCCGACGTCGGCCCGGCCGCCGCGCGGACCGGCCTCAGCGTGATCACCCACCCGCTGATGCACCTGCCCCTCCGAGCGTTCGTGGCGGCGACCGCACCGCAGGACGCCGTCGTGC
>JALYMB010000282.1 GCA_030773935.1 Actinomycetota bacterium
GGACACGCTCGTCCAGCGGCGGCTCCTCCGGGCGGAACCGGTCGAAGCTGCGCCATGCCTCCGCGACCAGCTCCGCCGCGTGTCGTAGGACGTCCTCCCGCGGCGCGTCCAGGCGCAGCGGTCGCTCGAGCTCGGGTGTCATGCCTCCGATGCTAGCGGGACACCTCCCCGTCGGACCGGAGATCGGCGAGCGTCTCGCTGGCCGGCGCCCGTCCCCTCATCAGCCCGAACATGACCACCACGCCGACGACGAACCAGATCAACGCCGCCCACGGAGCGAGCAGCGTGGGGCTCGTCACCTTGTAGAAGGCGCCGAAGATTCCACCGCCCGTGATGAGCACGCCCAGGATCACCGAGATCCACAGACCGGCCTGGTTCGGGTGGTCGGCAAGCCCTCGGATCGCGCCGATCGACATCAGCAGGTACACGATCAGGAGCGCGAACCCCCCGAAGGTGGCGGCCCAGATGAAGACCGAGAAGTAGTGGGGAAGACCGGGAAGCCCGAGCAGCGTGTCGCTCGTCTCGCTCGCGATGATCAGCACGACCTGCACCACCATCAGCAACAGGATCGCGCCCATCGGCGTGCCTTTCCGCGGCGCCACCTTGGCGAGGGATGCCGGCAGACGGCGGTCCCTCGCCATCGCGAACACGCCGCGCGTTGACGCCACCGACGCCCCCACGCTCACGGCGAGGATGTCCAGGAGCACCACGATCACGACGGCCTTCGAGATCAGGTCCGAGCCGAATGCGTCGGGCGCCGACAGCACGAACAGTGGCCCCGCTCCCGCCGCTGCGAAGATGCTGTCGAGGTTGAACCCGAACCCGGCCACCTCGACGTACGAGACGATCAGGTAGAACAGCGAGACGACGATCACCGACGTCAGCACCGCGCGAGGGATCTGCCGCTTCGGCTCCGCCGCCTCCTCCGCCAGGTTCGCCGCCGTCTCGAAGCCGACGAAGATCAGGACGCCGTACAGGACGCCGTAGAAGATGCCCGACCATCCGAACGGCGACGATCCGGGCTTGAACACGGTCGCGAAGTCATTGTCGGAGCCCAGGTCCGCGATGACCTTCACGCAGAACGCCAGGACGACGGCGACCGAGACCAGCGCCAGAACCAGCTGGACCCGCGTCGAGAGCTGCACGCCCAGGTACAACACCGCGAACAACACCACGGCCCATACGACGTCCCAGAGCCAGATGGGCAGGATGCCGCCGTTGACCTCCAGGGTCGGAAGCAGGATGTCGTGGACGTACCCACCGATCAACACGCCGAGACCTGTGGTGAGGATGATGGTGCCGCCGTAGTAGAGCCAGCCCGCCGAGGCGCCCACGTTCGACCCGAGGCCGCTCGACACGTAGTCGTACAGGGCGCCGGCGGCATGGATCTTCTTCGCGTACTGCGCCACGATCCAGCCGAGCGCGAACACGCCGATCGCCGCGACCACGACTGCCAGCGGCGCCGCCACGCCGGCGCCCTTTGCGGCGAAGTTGTACCCGACGATGGCCGGGATCAGGAAGGCCGCCGAGAACACCGGCCCCATGAACCCCACCGATTGAGCGACGACGTCGACCAACGAGAGCTTCTTCGCCCCCAACCGTTCGTAGCCAGTGTCGTGCGTCCGATCTGCCACGGGACCCCCTCCTCCGAGCTGCTTCCGACCTAACCCGTCCAGCCGTCGGCCGGACGTTCGAACCACTCGTGCACCTGGCCCGTCCCCACCGAGGCCTCGTACTGGCTGAATCGTTCGCCGGGTGCCTGACAACGCCTGCCGCCCAGCGCCCCCACCATGATCAGGTAGTGCCCGAACTTGCCCTCGGGCCCGTGCTTCTTGTACTCCGGCAGCCAGTCGATCATGCCCGAGTGATCACCCAGCTCGAGCAGCTTCAGCACGTGCTCGTCGGCAGCGCGCGCCTCCGGGGTCTTGATGTTGTCGAGGCTGGCGGACTCCCGTCCCCGGAGCTCGCGGAACGAGAGGAACCGATGGCTCAGACCGCCGCTGGCCAGCAGCACGACACGACGATCCAGTTTCTCGACGGCCCTGCCGATCAGCTCACCCAGCAACAGGAAGTCCTCCGTGGTCGCACACTGGTTGATACCCACGCTGACCCACCGCTCGTCTGCGTGCAAGTAGCTCCAGATGTTCACGGTGCCGTAGAAGATCGGGAGGAAGGGATCGTCGCAGGGCAACACCCACGTATCGTCGCGCGGAGCCGCCTCGGCCGCGACCGCCTCTGCCAGCTCGGGATCGCCCGGCATGTCGAAGGGGATCTGCTTCATGCCGCGAGGAAGCTCGTGGCTCGTGAACATCCCCGTCCGTCGTTCGTGCGAGGTGATGATGTGCTCGAACGTCACCTCCCAGTGCGTGTCCATCACCACGATCGTGTCGGCGTCCAGCCGGTCCAGGACCTCGGCTCGCAGCCGCTTGAGCCCAGGGACCAATGAGATCTCCTTGCCGTCGTTGATCTCCAGACGGGTCTTCTCGGGCAACATGATCGTGGGGACGTGCGAGACGAGCCCCGCGCCGACGATCTCTCCCATCGCCTAGCTCCCTTCGTTCCACGGTGCCGTGCAGACGTTCTTGACGTCCGCGTAGAAGTCGAAGCTCCACACACCGCCCTCGCGGCCGATACCGGAGTGACGCGATCCGCCGAACGGTGCGTTGAGGTCGCGCACGAAGAAGCAGTTCACCCAGACCGTGCCGGCGACCAGGCGCGAGGAGACCCGCTCCGCACGCTGCGGATCGCCGGTGTACAGGATCGCCGCCAGCCCGTATTCGGTGCCGTTGGCCAGCTCCACGGCCTCGTCCTCGTCGTCGAACGGCTGGATCGTGAGCACGGGGCCGAAGACCTCGTGCTGCAGGATCTCCGAGCCGTCCGGCGCGTTCGCGAACAGCGTGGGCCGGTAGTACAGACCGCCGAGATCCTCGTTCGGGCCGCCGCCGAACACGACGTCGGCGCCGGCCGCCTTCGCACGCTGCACGAACCCGTCCACATGCTCGAAGTGCGCCCGGGTGATCTGGGGTCCGATGTCGGTGGTGTCCTCGCGGGGATCGCCCTGACGGATCTCGGCCGCCGCGTTCGTGAACCGCTCCAGGAACTCGTCGTGGATCCCGCGGTCGATCAGCAGCCGCGTGCCGGCCAGACACACCTGCCCGGCGTTGTCGAACTGGTTGAGGGCCTGCCGCACGGTCGCGTCCAGATCGGCATCGCCGAACGCCACGAACGGCGACTTCCCACCGAGCTCCAGGGAGGTCGGCGTGAGGTTCGCGGCCGCTGCCTGCGCCACCAGCTTCCCGGTCGGGACCGAGCCGGTGAACGCGATGCGGTCCACGCCCGGATGAGCCGTCAACGCGTCGCCGGCCTCGGCGCCGAGCCCCTGCACCACGT
>JALYMB010000283.1 GCA_030773935.1 Actinomycetota bacterium
GCCGGGCTGGGTTCCGGGCTCGGGGAGGTCACCGGGCTCGGTTCCGGACTCGGTGAGGTCGGCGGGTTCGGGGAGGTCGAGGGCGCAGGGTCGCACTTGGCCTGGTTCGGCCCCTTGCAGAGCCGCGGCCTGCTGGACTGAGCATCCACCCGCGCGCCGGTGATGCCGATCAGGATGGACGCGCTGAGCACCAGGACAGTGACTAGGGCCATCTTGGAACCAAGCCGTGGCCTGAGCTGCATGTTCCCTCCCCCTCGAACGCCGTCGGCTCCGAGGCTGAGGTCCCGACTCCCCGCACGTCGCCGATACGTCTGTCCGAACATCGGCGCGAGGACTGGCAATCTTGAGCCAGTTCTTTCGGGTGAGGAGGGGTAGGCCCTCGAACGCTCGAACCGGTTCCCTCAGGGACGCCGGGATCGTGGGGTGATGCCTGCGGAAACCTCAGCGGTTGCTGACTGCGGGTCGTTCCGCCGCGGCGAACGCCTGGTAGGCGCGTTCCGCGCGTGCTCGAAGCTCCCTCAACCTGGGGTGCTCCCACTCGGAGCGCAGCGCCTCTTTGGCCTGCTGCCGTTCCGCCGAGGGAACCCATGCTGTCGGTGTGCTCGAGGATGGGCTCAGAAGCGCCACGGCTCGTTCGCGGCGCAGCTCTTCCTTCGTGACCATGCCGGATTCCCACCGCAGCAGGGTGGAGGACCATCGGGCGATGGGAGTGGGCCGCTCCGCCACCAGGTCTAGGCAGGCCCGCACGTTTCCCGCCGTGGGTTCGAAGGGCACGAACGAGGTTCCGAAGCGCGCGTTCACGCGGCGGATCACCGCGCCCATGTCCGTCGTAACCTCGTCGAATCGGCCGGCCACGAGGCTCGACCGGTAGGGCATGAGTCGCTCGTAGAACCGGGAGTAGGACAGGAGCGCCACCGACAGGGCCACGTCCCGCTCCTGGATCACCTGGGAGAGGAGCGCACCCGCCGGGTCCCTGATCAGGGCGATGGCCGGGATCCCCCGCCTGGCGGCCTCGACCAGCTGGGCCGGGGCGTGCAGGTGGTGCGCCAGGCGGACCGGCCGTTCCTGCGCCAGTTGGAACGCGTACACCGCGAAGGTGGTCGCGGATCGCGTGAAACCGTCGATCACGAGCTCGGTGGCGGGCCCGATGACCTCGGGACTCGGTCCCGGATACCTGTGACGCGCCAGCGGAAGATAGATGGAGGGGTATTCGGACACCCGCATCCGGGCGAGGTGCCGGAGTCGCGCCGCCTTTGGAAACCTCACCCAGTGGGCTGAGCGAGCCGGTCCGTCAGACCCGGCGGCGATCCCCACGTGCTCAGTACCCCGTGGTCAGGAGTTCGTCCAAGATCCCGGCTTGTGCCACGAACATCGCCGCCTCCAGGCGGGAGTGCACGCCAAGCTTCGAGATGACGTTCTGGATGTGCGTGCGTGCGGTGTGCGGGCTGATGAACAGCTCCCGTGCGACGGAGCCGTTGTTCCCACCTTCGGACAGCAGCGCCAGAACGTGCCGCTCGCGGGGTGTGAGGTGGTTCACCCGGCGCAGTGCCTGGTCGCGGGCCGCGGCCTGCGAGATCAATCGCTCCACCAACTCGGGGAGCATCTCGGGCGGCACCAGCAGCTGGCCGTCGCGGACGGCCCGGATGGACTCGAGGAAGTCGACGAGCTGCGTCTCCTTCGTCACGCATCCACGAGCGCCCGCCTTCAACACCTCCACCAGGAACGTCGGATCTTCCTCATCCACGAGGAGGATGACGCGGGTGTCCTTGCTTCCTTCGGTGATCCGCCTGGTCAGCCTCACGGGATCGCAGCCGGGAAGGCTCGCGTTCACCAGGGCGACGTGGGGTCGCGTGCGCAGGATCTCAGCGAAGACGTCTCGCCCGTCACCGACATCGGCGACCACCCGCATGTCGGGCTCGCCGTCGAGAACGGAGAGCACGGCCTCCCTGAACAGCGCCTGATCCTCGGCGATCAGGACATCGCAGGGATCGAGCGCCGGAGCGCTCGTCCGCTCGTGAAGCCTCATCGTCCGACCATAGGCCGGAACCTCAGGAGAGGCACGCCGTGATCGACGTATCCCATCTCCCCCCGATGGATGAGGTCGGCGAGCGTCGAGGGTGCGCAGAAGGGCCCCGGCGATGAGGTGGCGGACCCGTTCACGCCGTCCGCCGCGAACGGGGTCCGGGCTGGCCGAACACCTCGTGCCGCACCGCGAACGCCGCCGCCTCGAGGCGCGAGTGCACGTGCAGCTTGTGCAGGACGCTCTGGATGTGGCTCCGCACCGTGTTGCTGGTGATGCCGAGTCGCTCCGCGATCGGGTTGCTCGTGAGCCCCTCGACGAGAAGATGGAGAACGTCGAGCTCGCGTGTCGTGAGCTGTCCAACGAGCAGCGCCTCCGGGGTCACGGGCCCGGAACCCTTGTCGGCCCGTGAGAAACGAAGAGGGCTGGGCGTACGTGTGGTGTCTCGCAGAGCCGTTTCGATGGCTCGCAGGAACCCCCTCAATGA
>JALYMB010000284.1 GCA_030773935.1 Actinomycetota bacterium
TCTTCGATCCCAGGGTTCGGAGTACCCCGGGTGGCTCCTCTCGCCACGTCCGGCGGGCTAGGAGGGCTCCCCGCGAGCACCTCCCGTCCGATCGGTCTTAGCACCTGTATCGGCCGGCGGGGACCCACGGCACAGGGACCGAAGGGCGCAAAGTCGGCCTCCGGACGGCTGATAGCCTCCCGGCCGTGAAGGACATCGGCCTCGTGGGCCTGCCGTTCAGTGGGAAGTCCACGCTGTTCACGGCGCTCACGCGCGCGGGCGCGGCCGGCGGGCAGGCGAACCAAGCGGTCGTGCCGGTGCCGGATCCACGGCTGAGCGTGCTGACGAAGATGGAGCGGAGCGCGAAGACCGTTGCTGCGCAGGTGCGGTTCGTGGACGTGCCGGGCGGTACATCCAGCGCACAGGGCATCGCGAAGCTGCGAGAGGCTGAGGCGCTGGCGGTGGTCGTGCGGTGTTTCGGCGGGAACGCGACGCCGGCCGCCGAGCTCGCGAACGTGCACGCGGAGCTGCTGCTGGCAGACCTCGCCGTCATCGACTCCGCGCTCGAGCGGGCCGAGAAGCGCGCGAAGGGGAAGGGCTCTGCGGAGGTCGACGCCCTGCGGCGGGCGCACGATGCATTGTCGGCCGAGATCCCGCTGCGCGAGGCGAAGCTCGAGACGTCCGATGCCGAACACCTGCGAGGGATCGCGCCGCTCACGATGAAGCCGTTCGTGGTGGTCGCGAACCTCGAGGAGGGGACCGACGTCCCAGCGGAGCTACCGGGCGACGCGGTCGGCGTGTACGCCTCGATCGAGGCCGAGACCGCCGAGATGGACCCCGGGGAGGCGCGCGCGCTGCTGGAGGAGTTCGGCGTGTCGGAGCCCGGCTTGGATCGCGTGATCGCGGCCAGCTACTCGGCGATCGACCTCATCACGTTCCTCACGACCGGCGAGGACGAGACCCGGGCGTGGGAGGTGCGCCGCGGCGCGAAGGCCCCCGAGGCCGCCGGCGTGATCCACACCGACCTCGAGCGTGGGTTCATCCGCGCCGAGGTGATCGGCTACGAGGATCTGGTGGCCGCAGGCTCCATGGAGCAGGCGAAGGCCGCCGGCAAGATCCGCGTGGAGGGCAAGGACTACGAGGTCGCCGAGGGCGACATCCTGCACGTGCGGTTCGCCGTGTAGCTACGCGGGCGTGGGCATCGAATGCGGCACGCCGATGCCGGCGTCGGTGCAGCCCATACCCGCGATGACCGACCACTCGTCCCCAGCCTGCCGCAGGTGGAGCCAGGCCACGACGGAACCGTCCCGAACCACACGCCAGACGAGAACCGCCGACGACCCCTCGGGGTAGCCGGCAGGCTCGACGACATCGGTCGGGAGAACGCCGGTCACGGCGTGGATCGCATCCTTCGCAGAGGCAGAGAACTCCTGTGTCAGCGAGATCCCAGACTCCTGACCAGTGCACTGGAGCGTGGTCGGGATCCATATCCCGTCTGGATCCACCACCTCGAGCGATGGGGCATCGCCGGCGACACCGTTCGGTTCTCCTGGACCGGAGTAGCAGGCCACGCGCCACGTTCCCGCACCCATCTCTCTTACGATGCCGTTCCTCGGATCCTGACTCCCGCTGAGGTACGCCGAACGATCGATCGTCGACTCGAAGATCACGCCGAGTTCGTCACCGGAGCCCGGGGCTTCCACGAGGATGTGCACTCCATCGGGTTGTGGCCGGACGGTCGGGGTCTCCACTTCGGCAACGCCATCGGTGCATCGAACGACTGCCACGTCAGGAGCCGGCGCAGCCGTCGGCCCACTCACGACTCCTTCTCCGAGGCCGGAGCCGGCGCAGGACTCGAGGTCGACGGACCACGCTCCACCCGAGGCAGCGAGCTCCTGGAACTGCAGAGTGGCGATGACGGATCCGTCCCGGACCACCACGGGATGCGGTCCGTCCTTGAAGCCGGGTCCGTCGGGGTAGCCGGCATCCCGGACCGTGTCGGTCGGCAGGAGTCCGGGGATCGCCGCGGCCGTGTCGGCGATCATGGTTTCCCACGTTTGATCGGAGCCCGGGACCGAGCCCGTCACGTCGATCGTCGTCGTGGTCGTCGAGTCACATCCGATCACGGGCTCGGCGTACAGCCCATCGGGATCGACGACCGTGAAGGCCGCGACCCGGGGCGTGCCGATGTCCGACGGCACGATGCCGCCACGCGCGCCCGCGTAGCAGCCCACGCTCCACGAGCCAGGAGCGATCGCGATGCCGCGAGAGCCGTCCTCCTGCGGGTCCAGGCCGACGCCCGCGAAATCCTCGGCGTTGGAACCGGTGACGATGTCGGCGCCGGAGACGTCTGCGCTCGCGTCCACCGCGATGTGGATCCCGTCGGACTCTGCTCGCACAGTCCCCGAGTCCAACGTTGCGTTGTTCGGTGTGCATGTGAGGTGTAACACGTCCGGCACCTGGTCCTCGCGTGGAGCGACCTCGATGCCGAAGAAGTAGTGCGCGGACCCGTCGTCCCACTTCGCGTCAAGCGTCCACACATAGCGCCCTGGGGTCGAGGGAGTAACCGGTTCACTCGTCAGCGCCAGAACGTGGGTTGGAGCCTTCTCGCCGTTCGGCAAGAGGGTCGCGAGGTGTCCGATGTTTCCGTCCCCCGTCAACGTGACCGGCGTTCCCTCCGGCACGAGGAGATACTCCGAAACTGGCGGGTAGAACGAGAAGTCAGCGGTACCCCCCACGCAATTCCCGTCGGAGCCACACCACTCGTATGTCTCGCGCACCCCGTGCTGCGCACCATCGCCCGACGACAACGTGGCGGCGGGATTCCCGTCGTTGCTCGACAGATCGAGAACAACCGAGACCACGTCAGACGAGGGCGTGGGTTCGGTCCCGGTCGTAGTCGTGGTCCCGAATGCACGCCAGGCGAACGCGCCGGCGGCGATGAACACCGCGAAGGCCACGACGCCGGCGACCAGCCGCTGTCGCCCGTCGTTCGGCAGCTCGCGTCGAGGTCCGGCC
>JALYMB010000285.1 GCA_030773935.1 Actinomycetota bacterium
GTCCGATCCCCCGCAGCGGCCCCGATCGCACCTGGAAGTAGACTCATGACCCGCACGGGCGGCGAGAAGCGACGATCCACCCTGGTGGAGGAGGCGATCCGCCAGTTCGGCCGCGAGGGATATCACGGGGCCTCGCTGGACCAGATCGCCACAGCGGTGGGGGTTCGCAAGCAGACGCTCCTGTATTACTTCCCGAACAAGGAAGCGCTGCTCGAGGCCTGTATCTCAGCGGCGGGCGCCCGCCTGGCGTCGGATATCGCGACGGCCCTGGAGGGCAAGGAGAGTTACTGGGACCGGGCCGAGGCCGTGATCCACGCGGTGTTCGGCCTGGCCGACGGGTGGCCCGAGTTCCCCATGTTCATCCGCGAGGCGGGCCGGCTGAGCCCGGACGCCTTCGAGCGGTTCGCGCAGGTGATCGATCCGCTGCGCCGCCGCGCGATGGACTTCCTGCAGACCGGCATGGATTCCGGCGAGATCCGCAAGCAGGACCCGGCTTTCCTCCTGTTCACGCTGTACACGGCGGTGGTGGGGTCGTTGACGGAGGCAAGCGTGCTGAACGCCATGGTGGGCGCGAACAAGAGCCGCGCGTCGCTGAAGCGCCGTGAGCGCGAGGTCATGGCCTTCGTGCGGGGAGCCCTGCAGCCGGCGGTGGAGGACTAGCGCCAGGTCGGCGAGAAGTCGTCGCCCGGGGAGTCCGTGATGTCGGTCTGCGCGGTGCCATCGGCAGCCATCACGTAGATCTCGAGGTTGCCGTCCCTGGCGCTGGTGAACGCGATCATGCGTCCGTCGGGCGACCACTCGGGATTGATGTCGATGCCCTCGGCGCTCGTCAGCCGCCGGAGGTCCGAGCCGTCGGCGCGCATCACCCAGATGTCGAAGTTCCCGCCGGCCCGGTTCGTGGAGAACGCGATCATCGCGCCGTCGGGCGACCAGGCCGGCTCGCCGTCGTGCTCGTCGTCCCCCGTGAGCTGCGTCATGCGCCGACCCGTCGGCGTCATCACCCACACGTGCTGCACGCACACCAGGTCGGCCTCGATGCAGCCGGGCTCTCGCAGGGCGAAGGCGATCTGCCGGCCGTCGGGCGACCACGAGGGTTGATACGCCGGCGACGCCCCACCGGTGAGCGGGTTCCTGCTGGCACGATCGCCGCCCTCGTCGAGGGTGACGATGCCGGGCTGGCCGATCGGCGCGGACTCGAAGGCGAGTTGCTGCCCGTCGGGCGACCAGGCCGGCGAGCCGTCGAACGCGGAATCGTGGGTGAGCGCTCGGTCGACGCCGGCGCCGCTCAGGACGTGGATGTCGACCGTCGCCTGCGGCCCCGGCACCAGCGTGTAGGCGAGGGAGATCCCGTCGGGCGACCAGTCCGGGAACAGGTGCTGGGCCACGTCGAACGTGATCTGGGTGGCCCGTCCTCCTGCCGCCGGCATGCCGTAGAGCTGCGAGGGACCTCCGCGATCGCTCGCGAAGACGATGTCGCCGGTGAGCCGTGCCGGCGCCGGGGCCGGGCTGCGAGGGGCGGATGTGGGCGCGGGGGTGGGTGTGGGGGTGGGGGTGGGCGGCGTGCCCACCGTCAGGCTGCAGCCCGACGCCACCACCAGCGCGAACGCCCATCGCCGCATGCCGCGAAGATACGACGGACGGCGCGGTGGGGCGTCATGAACCGGAGGGCTAGGAGTAGTACTCGACGATCAGCCGCTCGTCGATGGTGACGGGCAGCGGGACCTCGGTGCGCTCGGGCATCCGCGAGAGTGTGCCCTGGAGCTGGTCCTTGTTCCGGTACAGGTACGAGGGCGGATCGGCGGTGATCTCGAGCGCCTCCCGCACGAACACGAAGTTCTTGGCCTTGGGGGAGAGCTCGATGACCTGGCCGGGCTTCACCCGGGCGCTGGGCACGTCGACGCGCCTGCCGTCGAGGCTCACGTGGCCGTGGGAGACGAGCTGGCGTGCCTGCCGGCCCGTCTGCGCGAATCCCAGGCGGAGCGCGACGGTGTCCAGGCGGGTCTCGAGCTCGACGATCAGCTCCTCGCCGGTGACCCCCTTGGACCGCGTGGCCTTCTTGAAGTAGCGCCGCATCTGCTTCTCGCTGACCCCGTAGATGTGGCGGAGCTTCTGCTTCTCCACCAGCCGGGTCTGGTACTCCGAGATGCGCTTGCGGCCGCGTCCATGCTGGCCCGGTGGGTAGGGTCGCTTGTTGGACGGGCAGTTCGGCCGCCCGCAGAGGGCTTCGCCGACACGCCGGCACATCTTGTGGTGAGGACCGATCTTGTCCATGAGGACGGGTAGGTTACCAAAGGGCCGTATGCAGTGACCTGCGAAGATGCGGCCGGACGGCGGGCTCGGGCTAGCATCCGGCCTCGTGGAACGGCGCGAACGGGTGGTCGGCAGCGTCCTGGGCCTCGCGCTCGGGGACGCGCTCGGCGCCCCGTTCGAGTTCCGACGCGCCGAGCGGATCCCCTCGCCGGTGCCCGCGTTCGAGCTGCCGTGGCGAGGGCTGCCGCCGGGCACCACGACCGACGACACCGCCATGGCCCGGAACCTGATCCGGTCGCTGATCGCGAACGACGGCCACCTGGAGACCGGCGACGTCCTCCGGCGGCACGTGGAGTGGCTCGCCACCGAGCCGCCCGACGTCGGGAACCTGACCCGGCGCGTGCTGTCGCGGGCCCGCGAGGGCGCGGCCGACCCGGCGCGCGAGTACGTGGAGCAGCGCGGCCCCGAGGTCAGCGCCGGCAACGGCTCGGTGATGTACTGCGCGCCCCTCGGCATCGCGTGCGCGAACCGTCCCGACGAGCTGTTCGAGACCGCGCCCGCGTTGAGTGCGATCACCCATTGGGACGAACGGTGCCGGACAGCCTGTCTGGCCGTGACGCTCGCGGTCGGGGCCCTGGTGCGCGGCGAGGACCCACGGGACTCGGTCGTGGAGGCGGTGAGGGCGGTGGGTGGCCGGGAGGGCGCCGAGGAGCTCGAGGAGCTCGTCGACACCGCCGGCCTCACCCGGCCGATCGACGGGCCCGATCAGGGGTTCGTGTTCTTCACCGTGGGCGTCGCGCTGCGGATCACGGCCGAGGCTCCGCCGTTCGACGACGGTCTCCGCGCGGTGGTGGCGCTGGGCGGGGACACCGATACGAACGCCGCCGTGACGGGAGCGCTGCTCGGTGCGCTGCACGGT
>JALYMB010000286.1 GCA_030773935.1 Actinomycetota bacterium
CCCTCGGGGAACCCCGCGAGGCCCACCAGCCACCGGATCGCCTCGTTCTCGGCCCAGATCGCGCCGGCCCCGTCGATCCAACCCGACGCGATCGTGGAGGAGGCGCCGACCACGAGGTCGAACAGCACGGCGGCCTTCGTGGGCGCCCCCGGCACGAACGCCATGGCCGAGGGGTGGTCGGTGGAGATCGTGGCCGGCGCCAGCACCTCGGCCCAGATCCGCAGAGCCTCCGGTCCGCCCAGCCCTGCGGGCGTCAGGGTGGCCCCGGCGCGGCGGGCGAGCTCCTCGCTGGAGGCGATCCGATCCAGCGGCTGCGGGCCGGCGATCCGGTCGCGGGCGTACGCCACGATCGCCCGAGCGAGCTCCTCGGTCGCCTCGGTGTACAGGTGCACAGACCTAGCCCGCGAGCTCCTGGCAGAACTCGCCGAACGCGTCCACGTACCTCTGGATGTCGGCCTCGGTGTGCTGCACCGAGATCGTCCACTGCTCCTCGTCGCCGGGCGTCATGAAGATCCCCCGGTTGATCATCCACGAGAAGGACGCGTAGAAGAATCCGGGCTCCGTCTCCAGGAAGTCCCGGTAGTTGGTGAGCGGCTCCTGGCGGTAGGACACGCAGCCCTTGGCACCCAGGTCCATGGTGTGGCCGGGCACGCCGTTGTCGTCCATGGCGCGCTTGCATCCCTCGGCCAGCATCGTGCCGAGCTTGCCCAGGTGGTCGTACGAATCCTTCGTCAGTACCTGGGTGAGGGCGGCAAGGCCGGCGGCCATCGACAGCGGGTTGCCGTTGAACGTGCCCTGCTGGGCCGCGCCCTTGGTCACCCACTCCATGAACCGGGCTTCGCCGCCGAACGCCCCGGTCGTGGCACCGCCGCCGATCGCCTTGGCGAAGGCGGCCAGGTGCGGTCGCACTCCGTAGCGTTCGGTGGTGCCGCCGTACGCGATCGTCCCGCCGCACTTCACCTCGTCGAAGATCAGCGCCGCGCCCTCGGCGTCGCAGGCGTCACGGAGCGCCTGCAGGTAGCCGGGCTGCGGCGCCACGATGCCGATGTTCATCATCACCGGCTCCAGGATCACCGCGGCGACCTGCCCCGGGTTATCGGCGAACGCCTCCTTGACCGCTCCCGCGTCGTTGAACGGCACGACGATCACCGTATCCCACAGTGCCCGCGGCACGCCCTTCGAGGTGGGTTCCGTGGTGTACCAGGCCTTCTCGTGCTCGACGCCGTGGCGCATGTCCAGCACGTCGGCCTCCGGCACCACCGAGAACAGTACGGAGTCGTGGTGGCCGTGGTAGGAGCCCTCCATCTTGATGATCTTGTCCCGGCCGGTGGCGGCGCGCGCGACGCGGATCGCGTCCATCGTTGCCTCGGTCCCCGAGTTCACGAACCGCATCTGCTCGAGCTGGAACCGGGAGCAGATCTCCTCGGCGAGAGCCACGGTGGCCTCTGTGCTGACCGCGAAATGGATGCCGCGGTCCGCGACCTTGCGGATGGCCTCAACGATCTTGGGGTGGGCGTGGCCCACGACGTTCACGCCGAAGCCGCCGTGGAAGTCCGTGTACTCGGTGCCGTCCACGTCCCAGACGCGCGAGTCGTGCCCGCGTTCGAGGTACACGGGGTAGGGATCCCCCACCTGGAAGTTCGACGCCACGCCGGCGGGGAGGCTCTTGAGCGCCCGCTCGTGGAGGGCCTTGGACCCCTGGGTCCGGTCCAGCAGGATCTTCGTTTCCTTCTCCGCGATCTCCGCCGCACGAGCCTTCAGACGATCCAGGTCTGCCACCGAGTACCACCTCCTGAGTCGGGTCAGGGTACCCGGCGCCCACGGGGGCAGACAATCTGACGAAGCGGTGCCCCGGGGACCCGGCGACCTGCCATCGTGGCGCCCCCGCTCAGGGCCGGTAGTTCGTGAACTGCAGAGCGAGGCCGAAGTCGTGGCCCTTCACGGCCGCGATGGCCCGCTGCAGGTCGTCCTTGCTCTTGCCCAGCACCCGCACCTGCGCACCCTGGATCTGAGTCTGGATCTTCGGGACCTGCGACTTCACGAACTTGGAGATCTCCTTGGTCTTCTCGTCGGAGATCCCGGTCAGTACGGTGACGGCCTGGCGCACGTGACCCTTCGCCGCGGGATGTACGGCGCCCTCCGACAGGGCCTTCAGGGGGACCTGGCGCTTGACGGCCTTCTCCTTCAGCACCTGCAGGGCGGCCTTCAGTCGGTCCTCGGTGGAGGAGCGCAGCTCGATCGTGGTGTTGTCCCGGTCGATCGCGGTCTCGGTCCCCTTGAAGTCGAACCGCTGGGAGATCTCCCGCCCGGCCTGGTCGACCGCGTTGGAGACCTCCTGCAGGTCCACCTCGGACACGATGTCGAAGCTGAACTGATCCTTGGCCATGCGTTGCTCCTATGTCAAGCCGCCACGGCGGTCAAGCCGTCGGCGGGCCGGGTTGTCGTCTTGAGCGTCGTGAACACCACTCTCGAGAGCTGTCTCTTCAAGCATCGGATCGCCTCGGTCTT
>JALYMB010000287.1 GCA_030773935.1 Actinomycetota bacterium
GCGCTGTCTCCCCCGGCGGAAGCGCCGGTTCCGGCGTCCCCGGCGTCAGCGTCGGAGCCGGCGTCATCCCCGGCGTCACCGGCCGACGCGCCTTCCGCGTCGATCTGCGCGAGCTCCGTTCCCACCGGCACGGTGGCGCCCTCTTCGACCAGGATCTTCGTGACGGTTCCGGAGACGGGGGAGGGCACCTCGGTGTCCACCTTGTCCGTGGAGATCTCGAACAGCGGTTCATCGCGTTCGATCGTGTCGCCCTCGGCCTTCAGCCACTTCAAGATCGTGCCCTCGATGATCGTCTCGCCGAGCTGCGGCATCTGGATCGACGTCACGTGCGTTCCTCCTTCGTCACCATGCCGACAGTTCGTCGACGGCTCGCTCGATGTCGGACACGCCGGGCAGGAACGCGTCCTCGAGCGTGGGCGAGAACGGCACCGGCACGTTGGGCGGAGCCAGCCGCATCACGGGTGCGTCCAGATGCTGGAACGCCCTCTCGGCGATCACCGCCGCCACCTCGGCGCCGATGCCCAGGAAGCGGTACGACTCGTAGAGCACCAGGGCGTGCGAGGTCTTCTCGATCGACCGCAGCACGGTCTCCTCATCGATCGGGTACACCGTGCGCAGGTCGACGACCTCGACCGAGATGCCCTTGTTCGCAAGCGCTTCGGCGGCCTCCAGCGCCTTGTGGACCATGGCCCCGTACGTCACGATGGTCACGTCGTCACCGGCGCGTTTGACCTCGGCCTTCCCGATCGGCACCAGGAAATCCGGGTCCTCGGACACGACCTCCTTGATCCGGCGGTAGATCCACTTGTGCTCCAGGAAGATGCTGGGGTTGTCGTCGCGGATCGCCGATTTCAGCAGCCCCTTCGCGTCGGAGGGGAACGCCGGGCACATGATCTTGATGCCCCCGGTGTACGCGAACCACGGCTCGGGGTTGATGGAGTGGAAGTTGGAGGCGCGCACCATCCCGCCCGAGGGCGCCCGAAGCACCACCGGCAGCCGGACACCCGTGCGGTAGTGGTACCGGGCCAGCACCGTGGTGATCTCGTCGAACCCCGACGACATGAAGTCGGAGTACTGGAACTCGGCGACCGGGCGCAGGCCCTCCATGGCGGAGCCGACCGCCATGCCCACGATCGTCTCCTCCGCGATCGGCGTATCGATGACGCGCGCGGCGCCGAACCGCTCGATGAATCCTTCGGTGACCTTGAACGCACCTCCGTAGACACCGATGTCCTCGCCCAGCATGAACACCTTCTCGTCGCGCTCCATCTCCTCCCACAGCCCTTCGGCGACCGCGATCAGATAGGTGGCCTCACCGGCGTCGGTGCGTTTGCCGCGCGGCTCGGCACCGTGGCCGGCCGCGCCCGCCTCGACCTGCGCCGTCGCCATCAGCGAGCCTCCGTTCCGCCGCCGCGCCCGGGGTCGGCGTCCCAGTAGCCGTCCTCGACCCACTGGCCCTTCGTGACGTCGCCGGCCTCGGGGAAGGGCGACGCCTGCGCATACTCGTACCCCTCGTCGAACTCGGCCTCGATCCGCTGCTGGATGGCCTCGACCTCCTCCTTGTTCACGATGCCCTCGCTGAGGAGGTACTCCTCGAAGTTCTTCACGGGGTCGTGATTGGCCATGTAGTCCTCGAGCATCTCCGCCGGGACGTACTTGGCCGGGTCATGTCCCGCGTGGCCCCGCCAGCGCAGCGAGACGGATTCGATCAACGACGGTCCGCCGCCCGCGCGCGCGCGGTCCACCGCCTCCTTCGCCGCCTCGTAGACCTGCAGGACCTCGCCGCCGTCCACGCGCACCCCCGGGATCCCGTATGCGGCGGCGCGTTCGGCGATCGTCGGGGTGGTGAACTCGAGGGGATTGGGCGTGGAGTACGCGAACTGATTGTTGTTCACGACCCAGACGACCGGCAGCTGGTGGATCGCCGACGTGTTGATCGCCTCGTGCCATCGGCCGTTCGAGGTGGCGCCGTCACCGCAGATCGCCATGGCCACACGGGGGTCACCGGCCAGCTTGTACGCCAGCGCCGCACCCACGGCCACCGGGTAGGCGATCGGAAGATGCGAGATGACGGCGAACGTCCGGTTGCCCTCCCAGTCGCCGATATGGCTGTTGCCGTCGCGCCCTCGCAGGTAGCCGTCGATCCGGCCCCAGAACTGCGCCATCACGCGCTTGAGGTCCAGACCCTTCGCGAGCTGGGCGGAGAGGTCGCGGTGGGTGGGGAACAACGAGTCGTCGGCCCGCAGGGCGCCGGCCACGCCGACGTGGGTGCCCTCCTGACCCCGCCCGGAGTAGATCGCTCCGGGGAGGCGGCCCTGCCGGTACAGCGCCTCCATCCGTTCGTCGAAGTAGCGGCAGAGCTTCAACGTGTGCAGCATCTCCCGCAGGCGATCGTCGGAGAGGGGGCGCTCCCGGGCCTCCACCTTCTGTGTCTTCGTCGCCACCATGGCTCCTTAGGCGGTATGCAGGGGCCGACCGGCGAGCGCGAGGTGCGCCTCGCCCAGGCCCTCGGACAGGGTCGGGTGGGGATGGATCAGGGCAGCCACCTCGGCGGGCACCGCCTCCCAGTTCGTGATCAGCATGGCCTCCGCGATGAGGTCGGTCACGTGCGGACCGATCATGTGGACGCCCAACACCGCGCCGCCGCCCGCCTCGGCCACGAGCTTCACGAAACCGCCCTCGCCCACGATGTCGGCCTTGCCGATGGCGCGGAAGTCCAGCTTCTGGGTCACGATCTCGCGACCCTGATCGCGGGCGGCGGCTTCGGTGAGGCCCACGCTGGCCATCTCCGGCGTGCAGTAGGTCACCTTCGGGATGTTCACGTAGTCGATGTCCGCCACCTCGATGCCGGCGATCCGTTCGGCCACGGCCATCCCCTCGGTGAACGACACGTGCGCGAGCTGCAGCGGTGTGTCGGCGACGTCGCCGACCGCCCACACGTGCGGAACGTTCGTCTGCAGTTTCCCGTCCACCTTCACGAATCCCCGGTCGCCCGTCCCCACACCGGCCTCCTCGAGCCCAAGGCCCTCGGTGACGGGTCCGCGGCCCACCGCCACGAGGCATACGTCCACGGATGCGGTGGCGGTCTTGCCGGTCTCGTAGGTGACCTCGACGTGATCGCCCGTCTCCTTGACCTCCTGAACCTTCGCATCCGAGTGGGAGGCGATCCCGCGCTTGCGGAATGCCTTGGCGATCTCCTTGGAAACCTCCTCGTCCTCCAGCGGCGCCAGGCGGGGGAGAGCCTCCACCACCGTGACCTCGGCGCCGAGCGAGCGGTAGATCGAGGCGAACTCCAGACCCACGGCCCCGGCTCCGATCACGACGGCCGACGACGGGATCCGGTCCAGCCACAGCGCTTGGTCCGATGTGAGGACGTGCTCGGAGACCGGCAGGTCCGGAAGCATCTTCGGCGTGGAGCCGGTGGCGATCACGACGTCGGTGGCGTCCAACCGCCGGCCGTCGACCTCGACCGCCGGGCCCGCGAGGAGCCGGGCCTCGCCGTGCACGACATCGATCCCACGCAGCTTCACCAGGCCCGTGATGCCACCCACGAGTTTCGCGACGATCTTGTCCTCGAACGCCACGACCCCGCTCCAGTCGGGCTCACCGGATGCCTTGATGCCCCACTCCTCGGAGCGGTTCACGGTGTCCATGACGGCGGCCGATTGCAGGAGCGCCTTGGTTGGGATGCAACCTCGGAGGAGGCAGGTGCCGCCGAGGCGGTCGTCGCGCTCGACGAGGGCAACGCTCTTGCCGAGTTGCGCGGCACGCAGGGCCGCGGAGTACCCGCCGGTCCCGGCGCCGATCACCACTACGTCGTAGGCATCACCCATCCTGAAGAGCAATGGTACCGCCCCCGGCCACAAGCTCAGGGAAGGGCTCGCCGGCCGTAGGATGCTGTTCGTGGCCGAACCGCAGGAGCCGAGCCAGGAGCCCGCCCAGGAGCCGAGCCGGGAGCTCAGGAGGACCCCCCTCGACGCCGTGCACCGCTCCCTTGGCGCGAAGATGGGACCCTTCGCGGGCTGGCTGATGCCGATCGAGTACGAGGGCACGCTGGCCGAGCACAAGGCCGTGCGCGAGCGGGTGGGTCTGTTCGACCTCACACATCTGGGCAAGGTGGACGTCGCCGGACCGGGCGCGCTCGGGATGCTGCAGCGGGTCGTGACGAACGATCTGTCGAAGGCGGCGGTGGGGGAGGCGCTGTACAACCTCGTGTTGAACGAGGGTGGTGGCGTGATCGAAGACCTGATCGTGTACCGGCTGGACGATCAACGCTACTTCGTCGTGCCGAACGCGGCGAACGCGAAGCGGGTGCTGCAGGTCCTGGAGGAGGAGCATGCCGAGGATCGTCTCCACCTGATGTATCACCAGGACTGGTGCTTCCTGGCCGTCCAGGGACCCGAGTCGGTGCATGTGACCGAGCAAGTCTTCCCGGAGGCAGCGGATCTCGCGTTCATGCAGTGCGTAGAGACGCAGTACCACCGCCGCCCCTTGATCCTCACGCGCTCCGGCTACACGGGAGAGGTCGGGTTCGAACTGTTCACGTACCAGGACGTCGCCGAGGACCTGTGGCGTGAGCTCGCCGAGGCCGCAGCCCCATTCGGCGGCATGCCGTGCGGCTTGGCTGCGCGGGACGTCCTGCGCCTCGAGATGGGCTACCCGCTGTACGGGCAGGACCTCTTCGAGTCCGTGACGGCGTTGGAAGCGGGTCTGTCCTGGGCGGTGAGTTTCGACAAGGGCGAGTTCCACGGTCGCGAAGCGCTGCTGCGTCAGCGCGACCTCGGCCTGCCCAGCCGGCTACTCGGGCTGAAGATGGAGGAACGGCGGCACATCCCGCGCGCACACCATCCCGTGATGCGAGGCGACGACATCGCTGGCGAGGTCACCAGCGGTACGT
>JALYMB010000288.1 GCA_030773935.1 Actinomycetota bacterium
GTCGTCGACCTCGCCGTCGACGACGCCCTCGCGAAGCGACAGCATCATGCGGTTGGCCTCCAGGAGATCCTCGGGCTTGCCCGTGTCCTTCCACCAACCGCTCACGCGTTCGGCGCGAACGGTGCGGCCGTGGTCGATCAGCCATTGGATCGCCTCGGTGATCTCGTACTCGTTCCGCCACGACGGCCGAAGCGTCGCGCAAGCCTCGAGGATCGAGTCCCGGAACAGGTACACGCCGACGAGCGCGATGTCGGAGATGTACTCCTTCGGCTTCTCGACCAGGCGCACGACGCGCTCCCCCTCGAGGACCGCCACGCCGAAGTGCTGAGGTTCGGCGACCCGCGCCAGGAAGATCTGCGCGTCGGGCTCCGTCCGCTCGAATTCCTCCACGAACCGCGTGACCCCTTCGAGGAGCAGGTTGTCTCCCAGGTACAGCAGGAACGGGTTGCCCCGCACGAAGTCCGCCGCGGTCGTCACCGCATCCGCGATCCCCAGCGGTGCCGGCTGATGGATGAAGACGAGGTTCAGGCCCCAGCGCGAACCGTCGCCGACGGCCGCGCGCACCTCCCCTTCGCCCGGAGGCCCGACGACGATGCCGACCTCGGTGATGCCCGCGTCGGCGATCGCCTGGAGCGCGTGGAACAGGATCGGGGTCCCGGCGACCGGGATGAGCTGCTTGGCGTTCGTGTGGGTGATCGGCCGCAGACGGGAGCCCTCCCCGCCGGCCAGGACCAGCGCTCGCATCAGGGAAAGATACAAGTGGTGGAGCTCGGCCCGCTCCCGGGCTCCTGCGGCACGTAGTCCGCGGCCACGAAGACCGCGACGTCGGCGCCGGGGAGCGCTCCTCTCTCCGTCTCCTGGATCCGGAGGTCGGGGAAGTAGCTCTGCACGACCCGGGCCTCAAGATCGTGCCCGGGCTCGTACGCGATCACGGACCCCTTCACGGCGGCGCCGAAGGCGGCGTAGTCCACGACCCCGGGCGCGATGTCGAAACCACCGTCCGAGAGGACCTGCTCCACCTGCGTCGTCTTGTCGCCGGACCCATGGTCGACGACCGGAACCACGATGGTGGCGGCGGACGGTGCGACGCCACCGAGCTCGGTGCCGACGTCGGGAAGAGGCGTGCCGTCCCGCAGGGCCGCGAAGAGCTGCTCGGCGGACGGATCCATGTGCACGACCGACAGCGGGATGCTCGACCACGAGGGGCGTTCGAACCCGGGCGTGCCGGGGACCGACCGGAAGTCGGCGGCGCCCGTGCTCATGCCCTGCAGCTGACCTACCAGGAAGACGAGATCGGCCGGCGTGAGCTCGCTGTCCCGCTTGAGGTTCGCGAGCACCGGACGGACGAGGGACGGAGCCTTCAGCAGCTCGCTCGGCTGCAACAGCCTGTTGATGACCGCTCGGAGGAATTCCTGCTGGCGGTTGATCCGCGCGAAATCAGGGATGTTGTCGCACCGGAGGTGCCGGGTCCTGACGTACGCGAGCGCCTGGTCGCCTCTGAGGCTCTGACAGCCGGGCTTCACGTGGAGCCCCGTGAACGGATCGGCGATGTACCCCGGCTCCTTGTAGTAGACGTCCCCGTTGGGACCCGGGACCCAGCCGGGTGTGTTCACGTTCTCACCCGGGATGCACATCTCCACGCCACCGAGCGTGTCGACGATGCCCTGGAAGCCGGCCAGGTCCACGTACACGAAGTGGTTGATGCGCAGGCCGGTGATCTCGTGGATCGTCGCGGCGACGAGCTGAGGACCGCCGCCGTCAACGCCGCCCTCGAACGCCGCATTGATCTTGTCTTCGCCGGCGCCCGGGATCCTCACCCACAGGTCACGGGGGAAGGACAGGATCGTGGCCTTCTGCTGCCGCGGATCGGAGTGGACCAGCATGATCGTGTCGGACCGGTTCGCCCCGCCGATGTCGGCGTTCGTCCCGAACTGGGCCTGTTCCTCCGGCGTGAGGCCGGCACGCGAGTCGCTGCCGAGGATCAGGTAGTTGCACACGCTGTTCACGCACGGACCCGTGGGCGAGTCGACACTCGCGGAGGCGCCGGGAGTCGGGTAGAACGACGGGATGGTGCTGACGTCCTTCACCGCCTGGTAGCTGGCGAAGCTGATCCCGCCCGCGACGGCCGCGATCAGCGACAGGCTCGCGGCGATCGCCAGGAACAGCCGGACGGTGCGCCCGTGCGCGGCGGCAGGGCTCCGATCGTCCGGCTCCGTCATGCCCTCAGCGTAGCCGGGGCGCCGCACGAGGCGTACCTGCGCGGCGTTGCGTTCGTGTGGAGGAAGTGTGGCGGCTGCCCTGGATGGGATAATCCGCAGGTCCGACGACGAGAGGAACCATGAGCGACCAACCGACCGTGCTGGTGGCCGACGCGCACGAGAGCGCCGACCGCATCGCCGAGGAGATCACCCGCGACGGGATGATCGTGGAGCGCGTGGACGGTCTGGAGGCCTGCCTGGCCCGGCTGGACGCCGGCGGGATCGACGTGCTGCTCCTGGCCCTCGACGCCGTGCCCGACGCATTCGCCGCCGTCCGGAGCCACCCCTCGGACCTGCCCGTGGTGGTGATCGCCGAGCCGGACGAGCGGGAGCGGGCCGAGAGCGCGGTGCGTGCCGGGGCCGAGGACCGCATCACCCGGGGTGAGCTCCCCGACAGCATGGTGCCGCGCCTGCTCCGACACGCCGTGGAACGCCACCGTCTGCGCCGCGAGCTCCGGGCCCTGGAGATCGTGGACGAGATCACCGGCCTGCCGAACCTCCGCGGGTTTGCACCGATCGCCGAGCACCACATGCGCATGGCCGACCGGACGGGCGCACCCGTGGTCTTCGTGTTCGTGCGGGTCTCCGATGCCGCCGACGTCCTCGAGGTGGGCGAGGTCCTGCGCCGGGCGGTCCGAGACGCCGACGTCCCCGCCCACGTGTCGGAGGATACGTTCTGCGTCCTGCTGACCGGGAACGCCCGGGGGGCGGAGGCGGCCGTGCTCTCCCGCCTGATCGAGGCGATCGCGGTAGCCAACGCCCGGCCTGACCGCGGGACGCCGTTGTCCCTGGACGTGGGCTCGTCCCTGTACGACCCGCAGCGCCCGCTGCCCCTCGAGGAGATGCTGACAGAGGCGTCACGACGGATGTCCGAGACATCCGAGACGTAGATGACCCGGCCGATCCGGCGCCGGGCGCGGTGCGAACCACATTCGACGACGAACGACAGGGGCGATCGCGGTTCAGGCACTTGCCGGAGCGCACGGACGGAATCGGGGTACGGCGATGGCGGCCCTTGACCTCTCCGAGGCCCGGGATCGCGAGCTCATGCTCCGGATCGGCTCCGGTGATCAAGAGGCGTTCCGGGGCCTGTTCCGCCGCTACGGACCCGCCGCGAAGGCTCTGGCTCTGCGCGTCGTCCGGCAGACACACCTCGCGGAGGAGATCGTGCAGGAGGCGTTCACGGCGCTCTGGAAGAACCCCGAAGGGTACGACCAGCGGCGCGGGTCGGTGAAGTCGTGGCTGATGGGCATGGTCCATCACCGCGCGGTCGACCTCGTCCGCCGGGAGGAGGCGCACCGCCGCCGCGCCGAACGATCGATCCCCGCCGCGCTGGAGACCGAGCCCGACCCCGCCGACCAGGTGGTGGAACAGGTCGATGCGCCGGAGGAACGTCGAGCCGTCCGCGCGGCCCTCGGGGAGCTGCCGCCTGAGCAACGGCAGGTGATCGAACGGATGTACTTCGAGGGCCGGTCTCAGTCGCAGATCGCGGCCGAGCTGGATCTGCCCCTCGGCACCGTGAAGTCCCGCACCCTGTTGGGGATGCGGCGGCTGCGCGGCGCCCTGGCCGGGATGGAGCGATGAGCGAGCGCGACCACACCTTGATCGAGGAGCTCATGAGCGTCGACGCGCTCGGCGGGCTCGACGACGCCGACCGGGCGCTCCTGGCCCGCGAGCGGGCCGGCCACGGCGCCTGCGAGGAATGCGCGCGCCTGCAGGCCGAGTTCGCCGAGGTCGCGGGCCGGCTCGGCCTCGCGCTCGATCCGGTCGAGATCCCCACAACGATGGCCGACGACATCCTGCGCGCGGCCGGTGCGGAGGTCGCTGCGGGACCGCTCGTGGTGGTTCCCGGCGGTCCCGACGCCGCGGCTCCGAGCTCCCCCGCGTCGGACCTCGCCGGGCACCGCACGCGCGGGAGCGGTGGCTCCTGGCGCGTCCTGGTGGCCGTGGCGGCCGCATTCGCGTTGTTCGCGGGGGGCTGGGTCCTGCGCGACGCGGCGTCCGGGAGCAACGGCGCACTCCGCCTCGTGCGGTTCACGGGCGGGTCGGGCACGCTCGCGATGGCGTATGAGCCCGGCACGCCGGGTGCGGTGTTCTTCGGCTCCGACCTGCCCGATCCCGGTGCGCAACACGTCTACGAGATCTGGATGATCCAGGGCGATCAGGCCCCGGTCTCCGGCGGCTGCGTCGTGCCCGAGGACGGGACGATCCTCACCCATGTGGGGGCGAACATCGGGTCCGCCGACACCATGGCGGTCACGGTGGAGTCCGCCTCCTGTCCCGCCGCACCCACGACCGATCCCGTCCTCACGGCCTCCCTGGCCTGATCGTCGGGGTCCGGCTCAGCCGGCGAGCATCTGGCGCAGCACCATCTGCAGGATCCCGCCGTGGGCCATGTACTCGACCTCGGCCGGACCGTCCACGCGCAGACGCGCGGAGAAGGCCGTGATCGCACCGTCCTCGGCGGTCGCCTCGACCGTGACGTCTTGGCCGGGCGCGACGCCGGCATCCAGGCCGTGCACCGCGAACGTCTCGCGCCCCGTGAGACCGAGCGACGTCGCCGACTCCCCCGGCGCGAACTGCAACGGCAGCACACCCATCCCCACCAGGTTCGACCGGTGGATCCGCTCGTAGCTCTCGGCCAGCACGAACCGCACGCCCAGCAGGCTCGGACCCTTCGCGGCCCAGTCGCGGCTCGACCCGCTGCCGTACTCCTTGCCAGCGATCACCGCGAGCGGGACGCCCTCGGCACGATAGCGCTGGGCGGCGTCGAACACGCTCAGCACCTCGCCGTCGGGTAGGTGGGTCGTCCACGGGCCCTCGGTGCCGGGCGCGAGCTCGTTGCGAAGCCGGACGTTCGCGAACGTCCCGCGCATCATCACCTCGTGATTGCCGCGGCGAGCGCCGTAGGAGTTGAAGTCCGCGGGGCCCACCCCCTCGGCCTGGAGGTACCGACCCGCCGGCGAGTCCTTCTTGATGGATCCGGCCGGCGAGATGTGGTCGGTGGTGATCGAGTCGCCCACCATCACCAGCACCCGGGCGCCCTCCACGTCGCGGATCGGCGCCGGCTCACCCATGTCCTGGAAGAACGGGGGCTCCCGCACGTACGTCGAGGTTTCGTCCCAGGCGTAGGTGGGGCCGTCCGGGGTCGGCAGCCGCCGCCAGCGCTCGTCGCCCTCCCAGATCCGCCCGTACTCGTGCTCGAACTGCTGGCTGGTGATCGCCGAACCCAGGACGTCGCGAACCTCTTCGGAGCTTGGCCACAGATCGCGAAGGAAGACCGGGCCGTCGGCCCCCTGCCCGAGCGGCTCCGTGGTGAGATCGAGGTCGATCCGCCCGGCCAGCGCGTACGCGACGCACAGCGGCGGGGACGCGAGGTAGGAGGCCCGGACCTGAGGGTGCACGCGCCCCTCGAAGTTGCGGTTGCCCGACAGCACGGCCACGACGTTCAGGTCGCCCTTGTCCACCGCCGCAGCGACCTCCGGGATCAGGGGACCGGAGTTGCCGATGCACGTCGTGCAGCCGTAGCCCACCAACGCGAACCCGAGCTTGTCGAGGTACGGGGTGAGCCCTGCCTTCTCGAGGTAGTCGGTGACCACACGGGACCCCGGAGCCAGGGAGGTCTTCACCCACGGCTTCGTCTCCAGGCCGGCCTCGACCGCCTTCTTCGCCAGCAGGCCGGCGGCCAGCATCACGGAGGGGTTCGAGGTGTTCGTGCAGGAGGTGATGGCCGCGATCACCACGGAACCGTGGTGGACGGAGTCCGAGGAGGCGTGCGCCGCGGCCTCCGCCAGGTCGTCCGCCGTCTCGCCCGGAAGGGTATCCAGACGCGGTGTTCCCCCTTCGGCCACGAAACGGCCGACCTCCGTCCCGTTCGGGTCCGGCTCCCGATCGTGTTCGAAGGCCCCGATGAACGACTCCCAGACGTCCGGCAGGGACACACGGTCCTGCGGCCGCTTCGGTCCCGCCATGGACGGCTCGACCGCGGACAGATCGAGCTCCATCACCTCCGAGAATACGGGGGCTTCGTCGCCGTCGCGGCGGAACAGCCCCTGCTCCTTCGTGAAACGCTCAACCAGATCGGCGCGATCCCCGCGACCGGTGAAGGAGAGGTACGTGAGGGTCTGGTCGTCGACCGGGAAGTACGACGAGGTGGCACCGTACTCCGGGCACATGTTGGACAGCGTCGCGCGGTCGGCGACGCTGAGCGACGAGAGCCCGTCGCCGAAGAACTCCACGAACGTGCCGACGACGCCGTGTTCACGCAGCATCTGCGTCAACGTCAGCACCAGGTCGGTGGCGGTGGTGCCGGGTGGCAGCGCACCGACGGTGCGCACCCCGAGCACGACCGGCTGCGGCAGGAACATCGGCTGGCCGAGCATGGCGGCCTCGGCCTCGATGCCACCCACCCCCCAGCCGAGGACCCCGAGGCCGTTGATCATGGTGGTGTGGGAATCGGTGCCCACGACCGTGTCCGGGTAGGCGACGCCGTCCCGGACGCTCACGACCTGTCCCAGGTGTTCCAGGTTCACCTGATGGACGATGCCGGCCCCCGGCGGCACGACGCGCAGTCCCTCGAACGCCTGCTGTGCCCACCGCAGGAGCGCGTACCGTTCGCCGTTGCGGCGATACTCCCATTCGATGTTGGCCTCGTAGGCCTCCGGCGTGCGGAACAGGTCCACCTGGACGGAATGGTCGATCACGAGGTCCACCGACACCAGTGGGTTCACACCAGCGGGATCCGCCCCCGCGCGCGCGACCGCCGAGCGCATCGCCGCCAGGTCCACGACGGCCGGCACGCCGGTGAAGTCCTGCATCAGGACGCGGGCCGGCATGAAGGCCACGTCGCGGGCGGGGGCGGGCCACTGGGCCAGGGCGCGCACATCGTCTGGGGTGACGTCTCGAGAGCCGGCCCGCCGCAGCAGGTTCTCCAGGAGGATCTTCACGGTGTGCGGCAGGCCGTGCACGTCGCCGAGTCCCTGCTCGGCGAGCCAGGGAACGCGGTGGATACCGAGCCCGCCGTTCGC
This sequence comes from Actinomycetota bacterium, assembly GCA_030773935.1. Taxonomy (GTDB): domain Bacteria; phylum Actinomycetota; class UBA4738; order UBA4738; family HRBIN12; genus JALYMB01. Next base: position 7,286 of record JALYMB010000288.1, read on the forward strand.
GGTGGTCAGCTGCGCGAAGGCACCGGCGAGGTCGGAGGCGGTCATAGCCCCCATCCTGGCAGACCGGGGTCCGGGTGGGGAACCTTGCTCAGGCGCGGCCTGCGCGAGCGGCCTTCACGGCCTCTCGATGCGCCTGCCGGGTCCGCCGGCGGAGCTGCGCCTCGTGCTGGCGGCGACGTTCATCGTCGGTCTCAGGCGCGATCGGCGGCACCGGACGCGGGTTCCCGTCCACGTCGATGGCGACGAACACGAGGTACGCGCTGCTCGCGTGCACGCGCTCGCCGGTCACGGGGTTCTCGGCCTCCACGCGCACACCGCACTCGAGCGAGGTCGTGCCGACGTCGTTGACCATCGCCAGGATCGTCACGACGTCGCCGATGTGGACCGGTTCGATGAACGACATCTCGTCGATCGAGACCGTCACGCACAGGCCGCCCGCGTGCCGGATCGCCGCGAGGGCGGCCGCGGTGTCGACGAGACGCATGATGACACCGCCGTGCACGTTGCCCGCGATGTTCGCGTCGGTGACCTCCATCATCTGGGAGATCGTGACGGCCGACGCCGAGGGCGGTTTCGGCGCCAGGATCGGGTCGTCGCTCACGCGGGCATCGTAGCCTACGGTCGCCGTGCGACCCGCCCCCAGGATCCTCGCCGCCGTGACC
>JALYMB010000289.1 GCA_030773935.1 Actinomycetota bacterium
GCTCACCGACCGCGAGCGCGAGGTCCTCGCGCACATGGCGCAGGGGCAGAACAACGCCGCCATCGCGAAGGGTCTGTTCCTCACCGAGCGAGCCGTCGAGAAGCACATCAACTCCCTGTTCCACAAGCTCGATCTCACGGAGGAGCCGGACGTCCACCGCCGTGTGATGGCGGTGCTCGCCTTCCTCCGCGAGACCTCGCCCGCCTGAGCCCCGCATCATTGTGCCTTCCGGGTGTCCACGATGAACACCGAGCACGGCGCGTGGCGCAGCACCAACGTCGGAACCGCATCGCGGACCGCCCACCGGCCGCCCTGCGCACCGCGGTTGCCGATCACGATCGTGTCGGCGGACTCCTGTGCCGCCACCTCGCAGATCGTCTCGGCCGGGTCGCCCGACTCGGTGCGGGTGCGCATCGAAAGGTCCGGGAAGCGCTCGTGCATGCGCGCAAGGTACCCGTTCGGGTCGGGTGAGCGGCCGGGGTCGACCACCGCGCGCAGGTCCGACTCGGGCCGCACGTAGAGCACCAGCAGCTCCGCGCCCCGCGCCCGGGCCAGACCGGCCGCGTTCTCGACCGCGAGGTCGGCCGCGGCCGTCGTATCCGTTCCCACCAGGATCGTCGTCATCTGTGTCGCCTCCTCATGTCCGTGACTTGACGGTAGGCCCGGGCCGCATGGAACGCGACCCGGCCGCCACCACGGTTCGGCGGGGGTGCCTGTACCCCGCGCGCGTGGGGGCTCCACGCACACAACGCGCAGGCGGTCCTCCTTCCATCGAGTGGGCACGAACAGCGAAGATGCATCCATGGGGACGCAGATGACCGTCGAGTCACCGGCCCCGGCACGCGACCGCCGGGTGTGGCTGGCGTGGGGGACGTTCGGCCTCGCGCTCGGGACGTGGGTCGCCACGCTCGTCGGCTACGTCATGCTGAGGCCCGACACGTCCGGCGACTGGGGCGGCGCGAGCATCCTCGCGAACCTGCCGTTCATCGTGATGGTGCTGGCTTTCGACGTGATCGGTGTGGTCATCACGACGCGCCGGCCCGGCAACGCGATCGGGTGGCTGGTGCTGCTGATCGGGCTCTCCTGGTCGGCGGGCGACCTGCTGAGCGCGTTCGGCCAGTATGGCTTCGACCATGGGTGGTCCGGCACCGACGTGCTCATCGCCGTGTCGCAGCCGACGTGGCTCCCGCCCATCGGCCTGACCGGCACCTTCCTGATCCTGCTCTTCCCCGATGGCCACCTGCCGTCGCCGCGGTGGAGATGGTTCGCGTGGACGATCGCGGTGGGGATGACCCTGGTGGGCCTCGCGCTCCTGCTGGCGCCCGGAACGTTCGCGGACAGCGGCTACCCCACCGTGTCGAACCCGCTGGGGATCGAGGCGATGCGGCCCTTCCAGGGCGTGCTGCTGGCAGGTCTCCTCATCATCCCCATCGGCATGCTCGGGTCCATGGTGGCGCTCGTGCAGCGCTACCGCCGCTCGGCCGGCGCGGAGCGGCAGCAGATGAAGTGGCTCGCGTACGCGGCGGCCCTCGCGGCGTTCACGTACGCCGGTGCGATGGTCGGTTCGATCCTGAAGGGCAGCGCGCCCGACCCGGGCTGGCTGGTCGTGTGGCAGAACCTGTCGCTGGCGACGCTCGCGCTGATCCCGGTCGCGATCGGGATCGCGGTCCTGAAGTACCGGCTCTACGACATCGACGTCGTCATCAACAAGACGATCGTCTTCGGCGCGCTCGCCGCCTTCATCGGCGCCGTGTACGTGACGGTCGTGGTGCTGCTCGGAGCGGCGATCGGCGCGACGACGACGAACCCGGCCCTGTCGATCGCGGCGACGGCGATCGTCGCGCTGCTGTTCGAGCCCGTGCGCGTGCGCGTGCAGCGCGTGGCGAACCGGTTCGTGTACGGCGAGCGCGCGTCGCCGTACGAGGTGCTGTCCCGGTTCAGCGACCGGATCGCCGGGACGTACGCCACCGAGGACGTCCTGCCCCGCACCGCGCGGGTGATCGCCGAGGGCACCGGCGCCGAGCGCGTCGGCGTCTGGCTGCGGGTCGGCGACTCGCTGTATGAGCGCGGCGCGTGGCCGGCCGCCGACCGCATTCCCGCGCCCGTCGCGATGGCGGGTGGGGAACTGCCGGAGTTCTCCGGGACGGCCGCGACGGTGCCGGTGCGCCACGGGGACGAACTGCTGGGCGCCGTCACGGTGACGCGGCCGCGCGGGGAGACGTTGACACCGGCCGAGGCCGCGCTGCTGGCCGACCTCGCCGGGCAGGCGGGCCTCGTGCTGGCGAACGTCCGGCTCACGGCGGAGCTACAGACGCGCCTGGACGAGATCGACCGCCGCTCGCAGGAGCTGCGGGCATCCCGCCAGCGCATCGTGACGACACAGGACGCGGAGCGAAGGCGGTTGGAGCGCAACATCCACGACGGTGCGCAGCAGCATCTGGTCGCGCTCGCCGTCAAGCTGCGCCTGGTCCGCGGGATGCTCGCGAAGGACCCGGGCCGGGCCGCCACGATGCTCGGCGAGCTGGGCGCGGAGGTCGACGAGGCGATCGAGACCCTGTCGTCGCTGGCGCTGGGCATCTATCCCCCGGTCCTGGAGGAGCGCGGCATCGCAGCGGCCCTCGAGTCGCAGGTTCGCGTCGGCTCGATCCCCGTCGTGGTCGAGGCAGACGGCGTCGACCGCCAGCCGATCGAGACGGAGGCCGCCGTGTATTTCTGCTGCCTGGAGGCGATCCAGAACGCGGCGAAGTACGCGCGTGCCGCCCGCATCGACGTTCGCCTCGGCCACGTGGGCGCGAACCTCACGTTCGAGGTCCGCGACGACGGCCTGGGGTTCGACACGGCGGCATCGAGGGCCGGCTCGGGGCTGCAGGGCATGGCCGACCGGCTGGCGGCGCTGGGCGGCTCGGTCGACATCGCGTCGACGCCGGGCTCTGGCACCGTCGTCAGCGGGCACGTGCCGGCGGTGGTGTTCGCATGACCTCGAGGACCGCCGCCCGGCTCGCGTGGGGGATCTGCGCCGTTGCGCTCGCCGGCGTCGTGGCCGTGACCCCCCTGAGGTTCGCGAACGGCGGCACCCTCTCCCTCAACGACGTCTCGCAGATGGTGGCGTTCACATCGATCGCGATCGTCGGCGCGTTCGTCGCGTCGAACCGGCCGCGGAACCCGCTGGGCTGGATCTACCTCGGGCTGGGCGTCTCGATGATCCTCTTCGGCGGCATCACCACCGACTACGCACGCTACGGCCTCGTCACGAACCCCGGCTCGCTGCCCGCCGCGCGGATCGCCGAGTGGCTGGGCAACTGGATGTGGGCGCCGCCCTTCGTGGTGCTGCTCACCTTCGCGTTCCTGCTGTTCCCGGACGGCCACCTGCCGTCGCCGCGATGGCGGCCGGTCGCCTGGATCGCGGCCATCGGCGTCGTCGCGATGTCGGTCTCGTTCGCACCGCAGACAGCGGACTACACGGACGTCCTCGGCCGACAGGTGCAGAACCCCTACACCACGGCCGGGCTCGCCGCGATCTTCGACGTGGGAAGGGAGGTCGCCGCGATCGTGTTCCTCGCGGCCGCGGTGCTGAGCGTGGCCTCCCTGTTCGTGCGCTACCGCCGGGGCAGTCGAGACGAGCGGCAGCAACTGAAATGGCTGATGTTCGCCGCCGTCCTGCTGGTGATCTGGGCTTCCCTGCCGATCGACCACGGGAACGGCTCGTGGACCGACAGCGTCTTGGGCCTGCTGCTGGCGTTCGTGCCGATCGCGTGCGGCATCGCGATCCTGAAGTACCGGCTGTACGACATCGACATCGTCCTCAACCGCGCCGTCGTGTTCGGCGCGCTCGCCGCGTTCATCACCGCCGTGTACGTGGGCATCGTCGTCGGCCTGGGCGCGCTGCTCGGCCAGGGCGACCGCGCGAACCCCGGGCTGCAGATCGCGGCGACGGCGGTGGTGGCCCTCGCGTTCCAGCCGGTGTGCCGCCGGGTCCAGCGGATCGCGAACCGGCTGGTGTACGGCCGGCGGGCGACCCCCTACGAGG